>JBDNHP010000137.1:0-8967 GCA_041688765.1 Flavobacteriales bacterium | reverse complement strand
TTCGATTTCGTTGAACAGCTTCATGGCCTCGATTACACAAACCATATCACCTTGTTTAACGGAATCGCCAACATTTATAAAAGCTGGTTTGTCCGGAGACGGGCTTCTATAAAATGTTCCAATCATTGGAGATTTAATAGTGATATATTTTGAGTTTTCCTCAGCATTAACAGCCGTTGCCACTTGTGGCGCGGCTTGTGCAGCAGGGGCTGCTTGTGGCATCGCTACAACCTGAGGCATCAGGGCCATGCCCGGAATTGCCCCCGGCATTTGCTGCATAACAGGTGCCTCTAGCGATTTTCCACGCTTTCCGCCTTCATTGCCGGTTTTAATGGTGATTTTGAAATCTTTTTGTTCGATTTCAACCTCAGTTACACCGGATCTTGATACGAGGCGGATCAATTCCTGAATTTCAGTCAATTTCATTTCCACAAAATCGGATTAGATGGTAAATATAACAGAATTCAAACAGAAGCTACTATTTCGGATCATAAGCCCATTTTACCCAAATGGCACCCCAGGTATAGCCACCACCGAAAGCAGCAAGAATCAGGTTGTCGCCTTTTTTCAATTTGCTTTCATAATCCCATAAACATAAAGGGATGGTTCCCGAAGTAGTATTGCCGTACCTCTGAATGTTAATCATTACTTTATCATTGCTAACACCCATTCTTCGGGCGGTAGCATCAATAATACGCAAGTTAGCTTGATGAGGAACTAACCATGAAACATCTTCGGGTTTTAGCCCGTTTTTTTCCATAATTTCCCCACTCACATTAGCCATATTAACAACAGCAGATTTAAATACAGGCTGTCCATCTTGATAAAGAAAATGTTCTTTATTGTTGATGGTTTCGTGAGAAGCGGGATGTGCAGAACCTCCAGCTTTCATATTTAGAAATTGTTTACCGGAGCCATCAGAGTAAAGGATAACATCCATGATACCGTTTTCTTCTTCTGTTGGTTCGAGAAGCACGGCTCCCGCTCCATCACCAAAAAGAACGCAAGTTGATCGATCGCTGTAATCAACGATCGCCGACATTTTATCGGCCCCAACAACCACTACTTTTTTATGTTCGCCGCTCCTAATGAATTGAGTACCTACATTAAGCCCGAATAAAAATCCGGAGCAAGCAGCACTCAAGTCAAAACCCCAAGCGTTTTTTGCGCCGACTTTATCACAGATAATGTTAGCCGTTGCAGGAAATGCGTGGTCGGCAGTGACGGTACAAACGATCATCAGATCAATTTCCATTGGAGAAATTCCTCTTTTGGCGCAAAGTCCGAGAACAGCTTCCGCCCCCATTACTGAAGTTCCTAATCCGGGCTTAAGAATGTGCCTTTCTTCAATTCCCGTTCTGGATTTTATCCACTCATCGGTGGTATCTACCATTTTTTCCAGATCAGCATTGGTTAGCAAATCTGGTGGAACATATCCTTGAATGGCCGTTATGGCGGCATTTACTTTACTCATCTTTTTCTTGCCTAAGTTCAAAAGCAGTGCGCAAATTTAGGAGATTGGGCGCTAAACTGACCATTAAAAGTGCTGCTAAAAAAAAAAGGAACGGCTAAACCGTTCCTGAATCAGAATATTATTTTGAGACTAGGCTACAGCCTGTTCTTTATCAATTACAATTTTACCGCGGTAGTACAACTTACCTTCAAACCAATGGGCGTGGTGAGTAAGGTGCGGCTGACCGGTGGTTTGACAAGTTACCACGTGTGGGGTATCCGCTTTGTAGTGAGTTCTACGTTTGCGACTACGGGACTTGGAGTGTCGTCGTTTTGGGTGTGCCATATCCTAATCGTTTTGCGCCTTTCGGCTTAATTCGTGCTTAATCCTTTTAATCCATCCCATCGAGGGTCTACCGGCGGCTCATCATTCTTTGCTTCGATCTGGCGCAACCGCTCTATAGCATCCTTATCACAGGATTCCGGACTGGCATGCAGTCGGCGAGAGGGTAGCATAAGGTGAACATATTCGTAGAGGTAATGCGAAACATCGATTAAATGTTCCGAAGGACCGAGTTCAAGGATGTCTTCATCCGTTGTTCCCGTAGTTTCACCCATTTTCACGATCAAACGCTCAGTGCCTTCAAAAGGAACTTTTGCATCTTCACCGCAACGATCACAGGGCAAAATTGCCGTGCCGCTGAGGGTAAAACTCAATACCATCATGTTCATCTGACGGTCGAGATCAAGCTCGACATGTATGTCGCCATCTTGAACTTCTCCGTGCCCGAACGATTCAAAGAACTCTTTTAAAAGGCGGAATTCATAGTGATGAGTTCCGACTTTCAGCCCCAGGTAAGGGATCCGGTATTCTACCAATTGATCCATACTTTCGATAAGGGAGCGCAAAGATAATGGAATTTGTGTAATTGACAAACAATTAGCAAAAAGCTTTATGTTCTTGTCAATTTTATCAATTATCCCTATCGCGCTCTAGTTTGCGTGGTTGTAATGGGTTTGCGGTTATTTCCTTAAACTCTTTGCGCTTGCGATATACATCACAAGCTACATAAATAGCCTCTCTGAATGATGCTTCCGAAGCCTCATTCTTTCCGGCAATGCCAAATGCCGTCCCGTGATCGGGGGATGTTCTCACAATGGGAAGTCCCGCCGTATAATTTACTCCGTTTTCAAACGATATTGCCTTAAATGGGGCTAATCCCTGATCGTGATACATGGCCATAATGCCATCAAAATTCTTAAAATTATTCGAACCAAAAAAACCGTCCGCGGCATAGGCTCCATATACAAGGTGTCCTTCGTCTTGCAATTCCCGCACCGTGGGATTGATAATTTCCTTTTCCTCAGTACCTAAAAGTCCGTTGTCACCAGCATGCGGATTTAACCCCAATACAGCAATTTTCGGCTTCCGAATGCCAAAATCACGCTGAAGACTCTCTACCATCTTGCGAATCTTTTTGGAAATCATTTGCTTATTCAAGGCTTGCGACACGTCTTTCAGTGGAATGTGCCCAGTAACTATACCTACTCTTATGTTCCCATTAACTAGCAGCATTAAATAATCATCCACATTTGACATGGAGGCTAAGTACTCCGTATGTCCCGGAAACTTGAAACCTGCCTTGGTAATGTTGTCCTTATCTATTGGTGCCGTCACCAAAACATCCACTTTGTTCGATGCCAGATCTGCCACCGCAGCTTCTAACGATTTCAGCGCAGCAAAGGCAGAATCCTTGGTAGGAGTGCCAAATTTCACCTCGGTTTTTTCCGTCCATACCGTTACGAGATTAGCCTTTCTGGGATGTGCTTCATCAGCCGAATTAATTTGCTGAAAAACAAAATCTCCTGCATCGGCAATGCTCTTCCTGTGAATTTTAACTACCTCAGGATTCGCATATACAATAGGTATAATGTCTTCCAATATTCTTGGGTCAAGCAATGATTTTATCACTACTTCTAGGCCAATTCCATTCGTATCACCAACACTTATTCCAACCCGGATTAAACCGGAATCTCCTTTTGAACTCATACTTTATAGTGTCTTTTCACAAAATCATAAACCAAACGTACACCAATTCCAGTTCCACCTGCGGGTTGATAGCCATTTTTTGATGTTAAAAACGCAGGACCGGCAATATCGAGGTGAATATATGGGTAATCTGTAAAATGCTGCAGGAATTTCCCCGCTGTTATTTGTCCAGCATAAGGCCCACCTAAATTATTCAAATCGGCAATTTCACTTTTCATTTCTTCGCCATATTCATCCCAAAGTGGAAACTCAATAATGCGTTCCCAAGTTTGACGACCACTTTCGTGCAAATCGCTCATCACTTTTTCATCCGCAGTGCCCATACCAGCAATGGCTATGGTTCCGAGTGCTCTCACTGCTGCACCTGTAAGTGTAGATGATTCAATAACCAGCGAAGGTTTGTATTTTTTGGCGTAGGCAAGGGCATCGGCTAGAATTAAACGTCCTTCTGCATCAGTGTTTCTTACTTCTACTGTGGTGCCATCAAACATGGTGATGATATCGCCAGGGGCATAAGCATTCAATCCGGGACGATTGTCAGTGGCGGGAATCAAAACAATAACATGAACCGGTAATTTATTGGCAGCAATAGCGGAAATAGCGCCAACCATCATAGCTGCTCCTGCCATATCGCACTTCATCATATCCATTGAAGCTGGAGTAGGTTTAAGGCTAAGGCCACCTGTATCATACACAACACCCTTTCCAACAAGTACAAGTGGCGCTTTATTCACCGCTTTTACGGGCTTCCATTCCAGAATGTTAAAGGTAGGCTCTTCTACACTTCCTTGATTTACAGAGAGTAAGCCTCCCATTTTGAGTGATTCTATTTTTTTCTTGTTTAGAACTTCTGTCTTGAATCCCGAGTCTTTTCCGGCTTTCACGATTTCTTTTGATAATCTCGTGGCGGTGAGTGTGTTTTGAGGTTCATTCACAAGATCACGACTCAGAAACACAGCGTCTAAAAGATTTTGAAACTCTCCCAAAGAAGACTCATTCCAATGTGAGTCAATCAAAGTGATTTTGGATGGTTCAACATTGCTCTTCTTGCTTTTGTACTTCTCAAAGCGATAACTTCCTAATACAATGCCTTCAATCACTGCCAAACTGAGATCAGGAACTTCGTGAAACCTGCAAATGCTAATTTCATCCAAGGTGTTGTCTTTGGCTAATTGCAACACTTTTAATCCGGCAAGTCGAGCCTTTTCCAAACTTTTAGGGCTAGCATCATTTGTCGGAAAAAAAGCAAACAAATAGTGCCTGTCAAGTTGCTGATAACTGAGTGTACTGAATTCTTCCCTAGATTTTTTTTCCAAGAGAGCCCTACCTTCAGAAAGTAATCCCGGTGCTTCAGGCAAGGATCCGGCATCACAAATCACAATCACAGCTCCATGACTAGCGACTTTCTTCGATTTCTTAATCTTCATAAAACTGCTTGTTAGGTTATTTGTACCTAAGACTGTATAATATTGCGTAAAGCTACAACAATGTAATAATTGCTGTGTTTTATAGTTCAATAGAATGGTGTGTCGACTGCTGATTCCGTATCTTCGTAATGTAAATGAGAGATTTTAAAGTTGTAATAGGAATTTTCGTCTTTGTATGTCTAAGTAATTGGGCATCAGCTACACACAATCGTGCGGGAGAAATTACTTACCGGCATATAGGTGGCTATACTTACGAAATAACTATTACTACCTGCACCAAAACCTCAGTAATCGCAGACCGCGAATGGTTAAAAATTGCTTGGGGCGATAATCTTAACCCTGGTGCTGATTTGGATAGCATTCAACGAGACAATATCGAATTTTCGCCTCCCGGTGAAGACTGGCAAATAAATATTTACACCGATATTCACACCTATCCAGGTATTGGTTCCTATTTACTTACGATGGAAGATCAGAATCGGAATGAAGGTGTAAATAATATTCCGGAATCAGTTAGCGTAGCATTTTGGATTGAATCATTGCTCGTAATTAGCCCTATTGGTTTTAATAATTCCGTTGTGCTGCTAAATCCACCTAAGGAGCAAGCGTGCCTTAATAAATTGTGGATTCACAATCCTGGAGCCTTTGATCCTGATGGGGATAGTCTGTATTATTCCTTAATACCCTGTATGAGGCAAGATGGAGTGAATATTGAAGGGTATAATTATCCTGATAATACCACATCCAACCCGAATGATGTTTTCAGCATTGATTCTCAAACGGGTGATGTTACTTGGAACGTGCCCTCGGAGCCGGCAGGGGAATACAATTTTGCGATAAAAATTGAGGAATTCAGAGAAGGGTTTCTGATGGGTTATGTGGTGAGAGACATGCAAATAACAGTTATTATTTGTGATAATAATCCTCCAGTAATTGCCGAAATTCTTGATGTTTGTATTGAAGTTGGTCAGAATTTAACAATAGATGTAGATGCCTCCGATCCTGATGGCAATCCTACGGAGCTGACTGCCGTTGGTGGACCACTCACTGAGGTTGTTAATCCTGCAACATTTAATGAAAATTCAGGGGTGTTTAATTGGGTTCCCGGTTGTGAAGAAGTGAGACCAGAGCCTTATCAAATGCTCTTTCTTGCCCAGGATTTTAGCAATCAAATTAATCTTGTCGATATAGAATCAGTATTCATTACTGTTGTGGCTCCGGCGGTTGAAAATCCGGTTGCAGAAGCTCTGGCAAATTCGATAACTCTTAATTGGGATGTAACTCCTTGCTTAGATGCTGTGGCAAGACCGGAACTAGGATCTTACAAAATCTATCGACGAAATAATTTGTATGGTTTTGAACCCGCTGAATGTGAACTCGGCGTGCCGGAATACACGGGCTATCAATTTATTGGCGAAGTGCAGGGTTTGGAAAGCACAAGTTATTTTGATGATTTTGAATTGGGTTATGGTGGCACTTATTGCTATATGATTGCAACTTGTTTCCCTAACGGAGCCATTTCTTATGCTTCGGTAGAGTTTTGCACAGAGCTTATCAAGGACGTGCCGGTTATGACCAATGTGAGTGTAAATGCTACTAATTCAGTTAGTGGAGAAAATGATGTGGCTTGGTCACCCCCAACTGAAATAGATTTAGAAACTTTTGCCGGACCTTATTATTACGAATTGTATTATGGAACTGGCTTTAATGGCGCGTCTCAATTGGTTTTCACTTCAGATACAGAAGCTGATTTGTTTGACGCCGATACAACTTATGTGCATTCCGGTATAAACACCCAAAACAATCCGAACAATTACCGGGTGGTATTCTTTTCTAATAATGAAGCTATTTCTCAAAGTACTTTTGCCTCTTCGGTTTTTTTAGAAATGGAAAGCAATGACAATCAACTCCGATTGTTTTGGACCACCTCCGTGCCTTGGTTTAATGAATCCTTTGAAGTTTTCCGTTTTGACAATGACTTTGGGGATTTCATTTCTATAGGTACTACAAGCGAAATGGAATTTACAGATACTGAATTAATTAATAATAGTGAGTATTGCTATTACGTGGTGAGCACGGGTAGTTTTAATGCAGATGATATCATTGATCCAGTTATTAATTTCTCGCAAGAAGCTTGTGGGATTCCTTTCGATTTTACTGCACCTTGTCCTCCTGTACTTACTATAGATCCTGATTGTGATGAAGAATTGGCCTTTCTTACTTGGACCAATCTAAATGACTTATGTGCTGATGATGTAACTGCCTACAATTTGTACTATACTCCTATACTTAATGGGACTTTTGAATTAATAGAAAGTTTTAGTTCTGCAGTTGAAACTAGCTTTACATATAATTTGGGTGTTGAAAGTGGTTCCATTGCAGGATGCTATGTTGTAACAGCATTGGATTCACTATTGCCGGGTCCGGGTGGAATTCCCAATCAGAACGAAAGCGTTTGGAGTGAAATGGTGTGTATAGACAATTGTCCTTTCTATTTCTTGCCGAATGTTTTTTCGCCCAACAACGACGGGGTAAATGATTTCTTCCGCCCATTCCCATATAGGTTCGTTGAAAGTGTAGAGTGCAGAATTTTCAATCGTTGGGGCGGATTAGTATTTGAAACTACCGATGCTGATATTAACTGGGATGGAACTAGTAATGATAGTGGCGAAGTGGTTTCAGATGGCGTTTATTATTATACGATAACGCTTAATACCATTCGCCTAACAGGCATTGTGCAGGTGGAGATGTCGGGAAATCTCACCATTCTAGGCGGAGACAAAAACAATAAGGTCACAAAATAATTCATGTTTACAGGTATTATTGAATGTTTAGGTAAGGTAGAAGAAATTATACCTGAAGGGAGTAATGTGCATTTTAAGATTCGATCTGCTATCTGGCCAGAACTGAAAATTGATCAGAGTATTGCTCACAATGGAGTTTGCCTTACCGTTGTAGAATTAAAGGATGGTATTCATACCGTTACTGCCATCAAGGAAACACTCGAAAAATCGAATCTCAATGCTTTAAAAACAGGCGCTAATGTTAATCTGGAGCGCTGTATGAAAATGGGCGATAGGCTTGATGGACATATAGTTCAGGGTCATGTTGACGGCACCGCAAAAGTGTATGCCATAAATGAAAATGCAGGGAGTTGGGAGTTCAGATTTAATTATGACAATGCCTTTAAAAATTTAATAGTTTCAAAAGGATCAATTTGCATTAACGGTGTGAGTCTTACCTTGGTTGATGCCATGGATAATAAGTTCAGCGTTGCGATTATTCCCTATACATTCGAGCATACAACATTTAAATATTTCGAATTAGGATCAGTTGTGAATCTTGAATTTGACATATTGGGAAAATATGTCCAAAGGATGATGGAGCGGAGGTAAGGGCTTATCGCGAAAGGCAGGGAAATATCAATCAAAAGGGATTTTGGAATTTGACCAATTGAATTACCAATCTTATAATAAATTCATCCTTTCCATTGGATCTCAAGTACCAATCCAAGCCCAAAAGGCAGAGATTATTATGGGAATTACAAAACGGCCTTTTGTATATAGTTCTGAGTCCGGAGGGCTTACATTAATCTAACTTGTGAAAAATCATTTCGCCTTTTTTAAATTTATGCGCATCAGCTAAAATTTGACCGCATACCTTGCTAATAAGTTTTGCCCTTATTATACTTGTTTATTATTCCGAACCTTATCTTTGTTGCCCGAATTATTACCACAGCATGACGCAGATTTCTAAGAATCTTACCCCATCATTTTTCATTATTATTTTGAGCCTGGCCTTCGTTGAGGCTCACTCGCAGCAAGACTCTTTAATGGTTATTGATCTGATAACAAAATCAACGGAGCAGCTACAGGCAGGAAAAAAGAAAGAGGCCTTAATAAAGGCAGATTCTGCTTTGCTTTTGGCAAAAGGGCTAGGTTTAGATAAATTTATAGTATCCGCACACCACTCAAAAGCAGCTTGCCTAGATGCGCTTAAGAAACCCAAATTAGCTATTGCCGAGTATACCGCTGCGCT
>JBDNHP010000136.1:0-1612 GCA_041688765.1 Flavobacteriales bacterium | reverse complement strand
GCCGGCTGCACATCATAATGCCCATAAACCAAAACAGTAGGCAAAGAAGGATCTATAATTTTTTCGCCATACACAATTGGATGACCTTTAGTCTCCATGATTTCAGCCTTGTCTGCTCCGGCATTCAACAAACTTTCTTGGACTTTATTGGCCGTTTTTCTCACATCCGCAGCGAAGGCCGGATCTGCGCTTACTGATGGAATGCGTAAAAGATCAAGCAATTCTTCTAGAAAACGATCTTTATGTTGAGCGATGTATTGGCTAACTTTTTCCATTGACAGTAGTTTTAATAATGAACTCGGAGGATTAGATAATTACGGGTGCAAAATTACGAAAATGAAAGCAAGTGGAATAAGATTGTAGGATGTTGCCCACCTGCCCGAAAATTTCAGCAAATTTGCCACAGATTTATGATATCATTTGACAATACCGAAGTAGCATTCCGACATAAGTCGGACTTCGAACTTAGCAAGTCCTATTGGCTTTTCCGATTAATTGGAAATCCTTTTATGGTAAAAACAGGCAAAGTGCTGGTGAACCTAGCATTGAAGCTTCATATTCCAATCGGTTGGGCATTGCGTCGAAATATCTTTTCTCAATTTTGTGGTGGCGAAACCATTGAGCAATGTGCACGAGCAACCAAAGTTCTTGATGCTCAAAAGGTTGGGACCATTTTGGACTATTCCGTTGAGGGCAAGGAAGAAGAGGTCAATTTTGATCACACCGCAGAAGAAATTCTTCATACCATTCAAACCGCGCAAGGCAATGTAAATATTCCGTTTTGTGTATTTAAGGTGAGCGGAATTTCTCGTTCATCTCTTCTTCAAAAAGTGAATAAAGGCAGCCAATTGACTTCGGCAGAAGAATCAGAGTGGAAAAAAGTTAAAGAACGCATTAACCGATTGGCACACGCCGCTTGGACCACCGACACTCCCCTATTTATTGACGCCGAAGAAACTTGGTTTCAGGATGCTATTGATGGTTTGGTATATGAGCTGATGGCGCTTTATAACAAAGAAAAAGCCATTGTTTTCAATACTTTACAGATGTATCGGCATGACCGACTAGATCATTTACAAAAGTTATTGGAAATAGCCGGCGACAAGTATTTTCTGGGTTTCAAATTAGTGCGTGGAGCTTACATGGAAAAAGAAAGGGCCGAAGCTGAAACCGAGGGCTATACATCGCCCATTCAAAAAGACAAAGCTGCTTGCGACCACGATTTTGATGCCGCATTAACTTTTTGCGTTAAGAATATTAATCGGATTTCTATTTGTGCGGGGACGCATAATGAGCAAAGTTCAGCCCATCTTGTTCAATTAATGAATGAGGCCGGGTTAAAAGCAAATGATAATCGAATTTGGTTTGCGCAACTTTTTGGTATGAGCGATCATATCAGCTTCAATTTATCGAATGCAGGCTATAACGTAGCCAAATACGTTCCTTATGGCCCAATTAGTGAGGTAATTCCCTACTTAATTCGAAGAGCAGAAGAAAATACCTCAGTAAAAGGTCAAACCGGTAGAGAATTGAGTTTGATTTCAGAAGAGCGAAAAAGAAGAAAGTGAATTAAATTTATTGGCAGTTGCAGTTTCCGCTGAAGCCTTTCAAT
>JBDNHP010000135.1:0-2308 GCA_041688765.1 Flavobacteriales bacterium | reverse complement strand
TGAATTAGGCCTTATAGCAGTTTTAACAAATGGTATTTGGAAGATTAAGTTTTATGATCGGCTACATTAAAATGGTAAAAAGCTGTACATATCAGGATAGATGTTGTATGCAAAAACAAAGCTGTAAAGTATGCCGCCGGTTATTGCCATTTTGCTATAGTTAGAAGCACTTTTGTAATCTGATTTGATAGATGCTCCCATCGTTTTAATCAAACTGATAGAGAGCGGCAAAATGATCATTCCACTGAAGAGTGTATAATAAATCCAGCTTTCGCCAATAGGAATTTGTTCATAGAGATAATACTCAAGCCATATTAAAATTGCAATAGAAATACATAATAGTGTCGCTAGTAAAGTTTTTGTTTTTTTCTCAGACCAAATGAGAGCCAAAGTTTTGTATCCCGCCTTACCATCTCCTTCGCGATCCTCCATGTCTTTTTGAATTTCGCGAATAAAATTGAGCAAAAAGGCAAATCCGGCGTAGAATAACATCCATTTCCAAATTTGCATAAAGAATTCAGAACTGTAACCTTCTATTTGGTTATCGACATAAAATTGCTCCATATCGCCTAAATAAACATCTGTGAGTTGAGATATCTCCAACAATCCAATGCACATTGGGAATAGCCCAGCTAATATAGCTACTGCCAGATTTCCGGTTAGAAACTGCTTTTTAAAGTCTAGGCTGTAATACCAAAGAGATCCAGCAATAAAGAAGGGTATTACCAGCAAAGGAATGCTTTGAAATTTCCAAGATATATAGAGGCCTATGACTACTGCCAATGAATTAATCGTAATATGAGCGGCCATGGCAATTCTACGTTTCACATAACGATCTATAACTATGCGATCAGGCTTGTTTATCCGATCAACCCTTAAGTCGAAATAGTCATTGATAATGTTTCCGGCTGCGGCTAATAAAACGAACATCGCCACAAAGAGCATGTAGTCCAGCCTACCAACTTCATCCTTGATGGGAATAGGAACCACCTTTAACATAGGATGTATAATGAGGTAGCGGAACGCGAATCCAGCAAATGCTATCATTAGCAAATTGAGAGGTCGCAGTAGTCTAATAAATCCTGTTATGTTTTTCACTCTTCAAACCTAATTAAAACTTCTTTTTAACAATCGCTTTCAATTAAAATCAATTCATTATTTTACATGTTCATAGGATAAAGATATGGAGCAGTCGTTAAATATTGATGTTCAAACAGTTCTGGTAATTGGACGCAAAGATTACATCGTACAAACGTATAGTGATATAGCCCAAAAAGAGGGTTATAAGGTGATTGTTGCCTATACGGATGAAGAAGTTTATCGCGCTTTAAAGTCTAAAAGTGTTAATATCTTACTCGTAAGTGGTGGGGTTGAACCTAATTCTAAAATCGCTTTCCGTGAGTTTATTATTCAAAATGGTCTCTCCATTAGAGTAGTTGAGCATTTTGGTGGTCCCGCTACCTTACCTAACGAATTGCAAAGTACTTCTAAGGCTTCCTGAGCGACTGAGCATCAATCATTTTGTTCTCATCGTTCTGATATAAAGCATAGTTGAAACCTGGGTGAATTGAATAAGCCCCTGTTTCCCCTTTTTTGCTGAATGCAATGTATCCTACCTGTAAATCATTGGTATTCATTTTAGCAGCAATCCTATTAACTGCTTCTTCGCAAGCTTTTTGAGGATGAAGCCCTTGACGCATTAGCTCCACCACCAAGAATGATCCGCAAGTCTTGATTACCAGTTCTCCAACTCCAGTTGCAGTTGCAGCACCAATTTCGTTGTCTACATATAATCCTGCACCAATGATAGGTGAATCGCCCACTCTGCCGTGAAGTTTAAAAGCCATACCGCTTGTTGTACAAGCTCCTGCCATATCGCCTTGGGCATCCATCGCAATTAAACCTATAGTGTCGTGATTTTCTATATTCGCAGTGGGTTTATATTGAGAGGTTTGAAGCCATTCTTCCCATGCTTTTTTAGCATTTTCAGTCAATAAATCAACTTCTTCAAAGCCCATTTCTTTTGCAAATTTTAGAGCTCCTGCGCCTGACAACATCACATGTGGCGTATTTTCCATCACTTTGCGAGCAACACTGATGGGATGCATAATATTCTGTAGAAAACACACTGAGCCGGCACTTCCTTTTTTATCCATTATACATGCGTCTAGCGTTACAATACCATCGCGATCGGGAAATCCACCTATGCCCACACTCGTATTTTCAGGGTCTGCCTCAATCACTTTCACGCCTGCTTCTACGGCATCTAAAACGCTCCCTCCTGATTTCATTGAATTCCATGCCGCAT
>JBDNHP010000134.1:0-2002 GCA_041688765.1 Flavobacteriales bacterium | reverse complement strand
TTAATGAGCTCTAGGGCAAAGTTGGGCATGAAGTTTTCCCAACCTAAAGCGATGTCGTATATGGTGCCGCGATATTTTGATCGTAGCGCTTTTAGTGCAAGTCGATATTGGATTTTCCCCAAACGCGAGTTAGCTCCAGAACTCAGAATTGGCGGGTATTTTCGAGCAAGGGAATGAATTTTAATATTCGCATGTTGCACATCTTTGGTCCAAGCACTTTCCTGATTTTTTAGAACGGAATCAGCTTTGATCACATGGACTTCAGTGCCTCTGGAAGCTAGGCCCTTTGCCAGTTTTGCCCACCTTCTGCCGCCTATTCCCTCATTAGGTGGGAAGTCATAGCAGAGTATTAGGGTTTTAGCCGGCATAGCGCGTTATAGATAAATTAATGATAACTGAAAAATCCATGAATTGCAGCGGCAACAGCATCCATTTGCTCTTTGCTAAGTTCTGGATACATGGGTATAGACAAAATGGTGTTACTGAAATGATGAGCCATTGGAAAATCTTCTGTTTTATACCCGCGATCTTTATAGCAAGCCAAAAAGGGCAGGGGACAAGGATAGTGGATTGCCACACCAATGCCTTCAGATTCTAGATGCTGCATTAGTGCATTGCGCTCTGTGCTTTGAATAACGAAAAGGTGATATACATGTTTGAATCCCGCCTTTAACTGTGGTATCTCAACCATTTCAGAATTGAGAACTTTGGAATAATAAGCAGCGTTTTCAATTCTTTTATTTGTCCAATTGTTGAGGTGTGGAAGCTTGGTTGAAAGTATTGCCGCCTGTAAACCATCCAACCTTGAATTTCTTCCTTCAATGATGTGTTCGTGTTTTTTTAATTGCCCATGATTGGCAATCATTCTGGCTTTTTGAGCAAGTGCTTCATCATTGGTTGCCATGGCTCCTGCATCGCCATAAGCGCCAAGATTTTTTCCCGGATAAAAACTGAAACTGGCGGCATCACCAAAAGTACCGGCTAATTTTCCGTTGATTTCCGATGCATGACTTTGAGCGCAATCTTCAATCACTTTGAGATTGTGTCTTTTCGCAATTTGCATGATCTCAGGCATGTCTGCGGCTTGTCCGTAAAGATGAACCGGAATGATTGCTCTGGTTTTAGACGTAATTTTCTCTTCAATCAAATTTGCGTTGATGAGAAAAAACTCATCTACATCAACAAACACTGGGGTTGCGCCCACAGCAGATACAGCTTCTGACGTGGAAATCCATGAAATTGCAGGAACGATGACTTCATCACCTTTACCGAGCCCCATTGCTTGCATGAGGATTTCTAGAGAATCAGTTCCGTTTGCACAAGCAATTACATGGGCATTGCCACAAAATTTCGCAAATTCTTTTTCGAATACATTGGCATATTTGCCTGAAATGAATGCCGTTTCTTCAATCACTTTAGCGATTGCATTGTCGATATCATTTTTAATGGTATGATACTGTGCGCTGAGGTCAACAAATGGTACTTGCATTATCTTATTTTGCGTGCCGGATTTCCGGCGTAAATTCCTGGTTCGATTATGTTTTTGGTAACTACAGCGCCCGCTCCTACAACCACGTGGTCACAAATGCTGACCGGTAAAATGGTAGCATTGGAGCCCAAGGAAACGTGATTTCTGATCACTGTGTTTTTCCATTTGGATTTGTCGCCTCTTGCGGGGCCACCATCGGTGAAAGTATCATTGATAAACATTACGCCATGACTAACAAAACAATCATGCCCGATTTTCACCAATTCACAGATAAAAGTATGACTCTGAATCTTAGTTCTGTCGCCGATTTCAACCCCTTTTTGAATTTCTACAAAAGGCCCTATAAACACGTTGTTTCCGAGCTTACACTCATACATATTTACAGGTTCGTAAACACTTACATTTTCGCCAAACTCAACATTGCGAATTCCACAATGCATTATGCCTGGTTGGTTGTCTGAATCTTCCAAAATAAAACTCCCGTCGGATTCAATTTTATAATGTCTCTTTCTG
>JBDNHP010000133.1:0-4057 GCA_041688765.1 Flavobacteriales bacterium | reverse complement strand
CTGCTTATACAAATTTTGGGATGCTGAATTCTTAAGCCTTCATTCACCTTACGAAATCCACATTTAAACACAGGTACGATGACCAAATGCATGGGGGGCTAATGATGCAGATCCCTATGCTGCAATATCCATGAAATCCTGGCAATTCCCTTTTCCCAATAAAGAAACAAATTCAATTTGTTTTCCCCAATTTGTTTTCCCCAATTTGTTGCCTACATCATTGCGTTGCGGAATAAATACTATCCTTATTTATTCAATGGAGCTGTTCTCGCTCAAACAAATGTTCAAATCCCAATCCGCCTGATTATTAGGTCAATCCCTCCTTTTTTTTATAAGGCGATCCTATCCTTATTGGAAATTAATTATCCTTTGTCAATAAATCCCTCCCTTTCCTGAAAAAAATGTTGTTTTCCCGAAACACCCCCCTAAAAAATCACATACATTTGCCAAAAATTAGGTTTTTTATTCCCTAACCCCCTAAAAAAATCAAAATGACCTTTAGGTTTTCTGCTCTTCGAGATGTTATTCAACGTCAACCTCTACCTGTTCAGTTCCCTTCCCTTCGCATTTCCGATTATTTCGGTGAAAATGTGTTCAATGCAAAATCCATGCGCGAGTATCTTACAGATGAAGCGTATGCAAGTGTAATGAGCGCTGCCGGACAAGGCCAAGCCATCGATAGGAGAGTAGCAGATCAAGTTGCTTCTTCCATGAAAGAATGGGCATTATCTAAAGGTGCAACACATTATACCCATTGGTTTCAACCGCTTACCGGATCAACCGCAGAAAAACACGATGCTTTTGTTCAGCCAACCGCTGATGGAAGAGCCATTGAAAAATTTGACGGTTCGCAGTTAACGCAGCAAGAGCCTGATGCTTCGTCATTCCCAAGCGGGGGTATCCGAAATACTTTCGAAGCAAGAGGTTACACCGTTTGGGACCCCTCTTCTCCGGCTTTCGTAATCGGAAACACGCTTTGTATTCCTACAATATTTATTTCGTACACTGGGCATGCCCTCGACTATAAAGTGCCATTGTTAAAGTCGGTTGCGGCATTAGATAGTGCAGCTTTGCCGGTTTGTCAGTATTTTGATAAAGACGTTAAGCGCATCACCATTACGCTTGGTTGCGAACAAGAGTACTTCCTTATTGATAAAGCTTTTTTAAATGCCCGTCCAGATATTGCATTAACAGGACGGGCGCTATTTGGTCACACTCCCGCAAAAGGACAACAATTGGACGATCATTACTTTGGATCGATTCCCGAACGTGTGATGAACTTTATGAGGGAGTTTGAATACGAAAGTCATCGTTTGGGAATACCTGTTACTACACGTCATAATGAAGTTGCACCTAACCAATTTGAGTTTGCTCCTGTTTTTGAGGAAGTCAATCTCGCTAATGATCATAATCAAATGATGATGGACTTGCTTGATAAGGTAGCACTCAAGCATAACTACAGTGTTTTACTCCATGAAAAACCTTTCGAAGGACTTAATGGATCAGGCAAACACAATAACTGGTCGATGGCAACAGACACAGGAGTGAACCTTTTGAAACCGGGTAAAAATCCAAAGAGCAATCTGCAATTCCTTACGTTTTTTGTGAATACTATTAAGGCTATTCATGATAATGCTGACGTACTTAGAGCGGCCATTGCCACTGCCGGAAACGATCATCGATTGGGAGCCAATGAGGCTCCGCCGGCAATCGTTTCAACTTTTATCGGCACCCATCTTTCCGAAATCCTGGATGATATTGAAGCAAATGTGAAATCGGGAAAGATGAGTCCTGAAGATAAAACCGAAATTAAATTAGAAATCGGCAAAATTCCACAGGTTCTTCGAGACAACACCGATCGTAACAGAACCTCACCTTTTGCTTTCACCGGAAACAAATTCGAGTTCCGCGCTGTGGGTTCTTCTGCCAATTGCGGAAATGCGATGATTGTACTCAATACTATTGTTGCCAACCAGCTCCTCCAGTTCAGAAAAGAGGTAGATACCTTATTAGAAAGCGGAGTTAAAAAAGACGAAGCAATTCTGCAACAACTTCAAAAACTGATTAAGGAAAGTAAGAACATCCGATTTGAAGGCAATGGTTACGGGGAAGAATGGAAAAAGGAAGCTGAAAAAAGAGGACTTTCCAATTTAAAAGATACTCCTGCTGCGCTTCGAGTTTGGAAAGATAAGAAAGTGCAGTCAATCTTCGAAAAACTGGGGGTTTTGACCTCTGAAGAAATTGATGCACGTTGGGAAGTGGATATCGAAAACTACATTCTTAAGCGCCAGATCGAATGCAGGGTTTGTGGGGATATTGCACAAAATCACGTAATTCCTACTGCAATCGCTTATCAAACCAAGCTCCTGAATAATCTAAATGGATTGATCAGTATTTTGGGCGATAAAGGGGGGAAAGTGGTTGGAAACACCCAATTGCAATTGATAAGAGATTTGAGTTCTCACATCAATGGACTGAAGAATAAAACGGATGAATTGCTGGATAAGCGCAGAAAAACGGATGCTTTAACGGATGTTCAAAAGAAAGCGGAGGAATACGCACATGTGCTTAAACCACTGATGGATGAGATCAGAGAGCATGCTGACGCGCTCGAAATGATGATAGACGATGAAATGTGGCCCATGCCCAAATTGAGAGAAATTCTTTTTACTCGTTGATATTCAAAATATTACGATAATTCACTCCTTGCAAGCCTTAAAACAGTCTTGCACTGAGTTTTGTTTTCTTTTTGTTTTTTTTCTTTTATTGTGCTTAACCTTGTATCTTTTGCCTCTGAAAGCCATTATATGATCGATAAAAGGGCGAAAATGAATTGAAAATGAGGGGTTTTGACCTACTATTTCTTGAGAATGAAAAAATAGGTTTTGTAGTTCCAAAAAGAATTTCATTATTTTCGCCTTCTGTAAAATCTGATCGGAAAATAAATACCGGATTATGAGAAAAGCGCAACTCGCTCTCTGTCTTTTGTTTGCATTAGTAAGTTCATTGGCTTCTTTCGGCCAAAATGCACAAATGGAAGCTGCAAACACTGAATTCAGTAATGGAGGGTATTTCCAGGCTGCTGAATTGTATAAGCAAGCCTATGACAAACTCAAAAAGAAAGGTGATCGCGGTAGCATCGGTTTGGCTTTGTTCCAAATTGGAGAATGTTATCGTATGATGACGGATCATGCTGCTGCCGTTGAGTGGTATGATAAAGCTGTTACAGCGAGATATCACAACGAAAACCCTGATGTTTACTTTTATTGGGCAGAAAGCCTTGCTGAGCTTGGTAAATTCGATGATGCAATTAGCATGTACAATAAATTTATAGGGGAAGGGGGAGATAAAGCCCTCGCTCAAGGTAGAATCGACGATTGTAAAAGAGCTGCGTTGGATATCGAAACGCCTCCAACTCGCTATATTGTAGAGAATGAAGTTCAGTTGAATACGAGCAATTTCGATTTCTCTACTACATTCTCTGAAAAGAAAGACGATGAGATCGTATTCTCCTCTTCAAGAAGTGGTGCTAGCGGCTCGGATGCTGATCCTAAAACAGGTGAATCATTTATGGACCTTTTTACAGCTAAGCGTGATAAAAAAGGGAAGTGGAGTTCTCCGGTGCCATTGAATAACACTGTAAATACTACAAGTAATGAAGGTGCAGCTTGTTTTGATGACAAGAAAAGCGAGATGTACTTTACGCGTTGTATTTATGAAAAAGATGACCGCTTCGGTTGTGATATCTACATCGCTAAAAAGAGCGGACAGAATTATCAGACAGCGGAGCTAATTCCTTTGATTGATCGTACTATTGACGATACCTCTCACGTGGGTCACCCTTTCTTAACCAGTGATGAGCAATATCTTCTTTTTGCCTCTAATATGCATGGCGGTTACGGTGGTCGTGATATCTATTACGTTCAGTATGATAAAAAGAACAAATCTTGGGGAAAACCTAAAAATGCAGGTCCTTCTATTAATACTACTGGCGATGAAATGTTCCCATACATTCACGCTGACGGATCATTGTATTTCTCTTCAAACAGTCATGGCT
>JBDNHP010000132.1:0-4947 GCA_041688765.1 Flavobacteriales bacterium | reverse complement strand
GCTAATGGACATTTTATATTCAAATCCACATCATTCCAGCGAATTACACATTCATGATCAGGAATGTAGGTTTCTGAGCATTTATATTCAAAAATGGTATCATTTTCGAGAACTTGAAAAGCATGTGCAAATCCTTTGGGGATAAGAAATTGATATTTATTTCTTGCATTAAGCTCTATTCCAAAATGTTGCGCATAGGTAGGAGAATTTTTGCGCAGATCAACCGCCACATCCCATACAGAACCTTGAACTACTCTTACCAATTTATCTTGGGCAGTTGGGGGAATTTGCAAATGCAAACCTCGGAGTACGCCTTTTTCTGAGCGACTTTCATTGTCTTGTTTCCAATGAATATGCAAGCCTGTAAGTGCGTTAAAAAGGTTCTGATTGTAGGATTCCAGAAAGTATCCCCGTTCATCAAAATAAACTTTTGGCTTAATTATAAGTAATCCTTCAATTGGCGTTTGCTCTACCTGCATGGTTATGGTTAATGCGGTAGCAAGATAGGAATAGGAATCAAAAAAAGAAAACAGAAAGAAATTCTCTGCAAATGAGCTTTGTATGCCTGTACTATGTAAGTTTTACAGCGTGATTAAAATATTGTATCTAGCCACTCAATCGCTTATTACATAGGCTTTATGGGCTGATTCCAAACTTTTATTTTGTCGCCCTTAGCAATTCCGCCCAGCACTTCAACGATCATTCCATCTGACATTCCAAGCTCCACATCACGACGTTCAAACTGATTGGGAGAGGTCTCCACCTCTACAAAAGCCTTCATTTCCTTATCATATTGCAACAAGCTCTCGTTAACAGTTAAAACACTGTCCCTTCGTCCGAGCACCACATCAGCATTAGCCGAATATCCGGCTCTGATAAACTGACCAGGCTCCAGCTTTACCGCTGCTTTAATCAGAAACTGAATGGCTCCATTCTCCTCAATTCCTTTAGGTGAAATATACTCTAAAGTGGCTTTAAAGTCTTTGCTCTCCATCGCCCCGATCCTCATAATTAAATCCATGCCGGCATTCAGTTTCTCTACTTCACTCTCATCTACTTTTCCTTCAAAAATAAGGTCAGCCATATCGGCAACAGAGGCAATTGTAGTTCCTTCATTAAAATTATTGGCTTCAATAACGCTGTTTCCTTCTTTAATTGGAACATCGAGTACCATTCCCGAAATAGTAGATCGGATAAGAGTATTGGTTGCTGCGCCTGCACTCTTAGCCACTCCATCTTTCACAATTTGCATGTTGTCCTCAGCCCCTGCCAATTCTTCACGTGCTTGTTTCCGGGTAGTTTCAAAAGATTGAAACTCGGCAGCGGCAATTACGCCTTGATCAAGTAATTTTTTATTCCGATCAAAATCCAGTTGAGCATTTTCTAAGGAAATTTTTGCCCTGTTCACACGATTCTCAGCATTGCTCAAGTTCGCTATATCAGGCACAATTTTCACTTTTGCCAAAAGATCTCCTGCTTTAATGGTATCCCCTGCTTCCACATAAATTTCTTGGATGATGCCTGAAATTTGCGGCTTAATCAAAATCTCCTTTCTTGGAACCACACTTCCTGTGGCCACGGTTTTTTGAATCACATTGGCAATAACTGCTTCCTCTGTGCGGTAAGTCATAGGATCAGCTTGCTCCTTATCATACAAAAAATAAAATGTATAAATGGCACCACCAATTATTAAAACAGTTAGAATTACTAGTGGTATTAAACATCCTTTACGCATAATGAATTTCAGTATTTAATAAATTTTTATCAATAAATTAACCATCACTTCGGAGGGCATCAACAGGTTTTATAGCCACAGCTCTAAAGGCAGGCAACATACCAGCAAAAGCACCGCAAACAATCATAGCGGCCAGAGCAAAAGCAACAACACGCCAATCTACTCCCGGATTTTTAAACGATCCTGTTTCTCCACCTGAGTCCATTAAACTATTCACCAGCTCAAGCAAACCAACCCCCATTATCATTCCCAACATTCCGGCAATGGAAGTAATAAATAAAGTTTCCTGTATCACTTGTCGCATCACCTGAAATGGAGTAGCACCTAATGCTCGCCGAATACCAAACTCCTTGGTTCGCTCTTTAACCGTAATAAGCATGATATTCACTATACCAATTATACCGGCTAAAAGCACCAAAAACCCCATAAAAAATCCAACGATATCAAATGCTCCAAAAATGGTGTTTAACTCTTCCATTCTTTCTTGCAGATTCCATGATCCGAATGCTCTTTGATCATCTGGGTGTATTGATTTTCTGGCTTTTAGAGCACTATAAACGGCTTCTTGCATTTCAGGGATCGAGTAACCATCAGCACTGAGCATGCTCAACCATCCCACTTGGTCACCCATGTGGAACGCCCGTTGAAATGTAGAAAATGGGACAAATATCGACTGTTGATCTTCCTCTGCATCTTCCCCAGTTTTTGTGGATTTAAAAATTCCAACTACCTGAAAATTCACCCCACTAATTTCAATATAGGATCCAAGTACAGTCTCTCCAGACTGATACAATACATTTTTAACTTGCGTACCAATAACACATATTTTTCGATATTCTCGGATATCGCCTTCGTTTAAGTATCGACCTTGAATGATCTCAAGAGGCTCCACCTGAATAAAATCAGGACTATCGCCATAAACATTGAAAGCACCAGTTTTAGTACCGTGAACTACATTGTTTCCTCCACGCCAGCCACCGAGTTGATTTCTGGGCGCAACCACACCTACCTGAGGAATGTTTCTGCGTATAAATTCAACATCACTGTTATTTAATTCTACGGATCGTCCTTGCTTAAATCCTTTATAGGGCATAGAAGTTGACATAGTCCACATGAACATACTATTTGTAGCTGTACCCTCAAACTCTTGCTTCACTCCGTTTTCTAATCCATTACCCGCTCCTACCATAAGAATCAGCATCATGATTCCCCAGGCCACACCAATAGAAGCAAGAATGGTTCTCACCGGATTTCTCAGGATAACCTGCAATATTTCTAGCCAATTATCGCGATCCATATTATTCGTCTTTCAATGCTTCTACCGGTTTAATAGCTGCAGCCCTAAATGCGGGAATAAATCCACTTATTGCACCCGCAACCACCAAAATTATAATGGCTGATAAACTCGACCAAAAGCTAACACGTGGATCCTTAAAATATTCATGGTCCATTTGTCCGCTGATACTTTCCAATGCCAGCACGCCCGCAATTAAACCAGCACAACCCGCTATTAAAGTAAGGAATACAGATTCCTGCAAAATCAAACTTATAATAGACCATGGACTAGCCCCTATTGCTTTTCTGATTCCAATTTCCTTTGTTCTTTCTTTAACTACAATAGACATAATATTGGAAACTCCAATAATACCGGCCATAAGCGTTAAAATTCCCATTATAAAAACAAATACTTTAATTCCCAAAAATATGTTCTCAAAACGTTTTGCCTCTTCGTTCATATTTGTAATATCGATACCGCGCTGATCTTCGGGATGAATTTTGTATTCCGCTCTTAAATAGGATGCTATTTCATCTGAAATTTCTATGCTGCGCTCAAAATTATTTTCTTCGTTAGAAACAATGAACATATCAATGGCATCTTTCCCCCTTCCAAAGAGATTTTGCCCTGTGGTTATGGGAATATAAACTTGTCTGTTTTCCCATCTGGAATTGCCATCTCTAAATGTTCCAACGATGGTGAATCGAATACCAAAAATTTCAATTTGTTCGCCAATTGGATCATTCTGCTTGAAAAGATCATCGATAATAGTTTGACCAATAACAGCCACTTTGCGAGCATTTTGAATATCGCCTTGATTAACGAATCTTCCGGCAGTAATTTCAGTTTTTTCAACAACAGCATGAGCTGGATGCACTGCTCTAACACCATATTGACCTTGCTGACTTCCAACTTTAAGGATTGCACCCCAAAAAGACAATCTTGCGGAATAGTCTATTACACCGTCAATGACCTTGGCTTCTTTAACATCTTCATTATTGAAACGAATGTTTCTATTGGGTTTATAGCCCTGATAAGCTAATGCAGTTTGTCCGCCTCTTACCCATATTGAATTTACAGCATCTTTCTGAAAAGTTTGACTCACACCACTCTGAAGTCCTTGACTCAATCCAAGCAAAACCACAAGTATAAAAATACCTACCGCCACAGATAATGACGTTAACAATGTGCGGAGAGGATTCTTCGCCATTGTGTCCAATATTTCCATCCACTTGTCTAAGTCAAACATCTCAGCTAACGATTAATCCATCTTTTAACCTAATAATTCTGTCTGTCATTTGAGCGATGTCTTGCTCGTGGGTAACAATAATTACAGTCATCCCTTTTGCATTAACGTCCTTAAGTAGCGTCATAATTTCATGGGATGTAACCGAATCGAGCGCTCCAGTGGGCTCATCAGCCAAAATTAGCTTTGGTTCAGCAATCAAAGCTCTGGCAATTGCTACTCTTTGCTTTTGTCCGCCCGACATTTCCGAAGGCAAATGTTCAGCCCAATCTAATAATCCCACTTTTTCAAGATACTCCCGAGCTTTATCCATCCTCTTTCTTCTGGGAACTTTCTGATAATAAAGTGGCAATGCTACATTCTCAGCAGCCGTCTTAAAATTGATCAAATTAAAGGATTGAAAAACGAATCCCAGATATTTGCTTCTGTACATGGCAGCTTTGGTTTCGCTGAGATTTTTAATCATCTCACCATCCAAAATATACTCGCCACTATCGTAATTATCTAACATACCCAGAATATTCAACAGTGTTGATTTTCCGGAACCAGAAGAACCCATGATCGAAACTAGCTCTCCTTCATTAATTTGAGCATTAATTCCCTTTAATACCTCAAGTGGTTTATTACCCACCTGGTATGATTTCCGTATGTTATGAAGTGTGATCATTATTTAAACTGCCCTTTCAAGAG
>JBDNHP010000131.1:0-6447 GCA_041688765.1 Flavobacteriales bacterium | reverse complement strand
TTTCTATGCCTTCAAAACCATCTCTTTGTCCGTAGTGTTTAATGTCAAGAATTGCTCCTTGAGCATCTGTATTCAAACGATAAACCCCGGTTTGATCACCGGCCCAAACAGCACCATTTTGATCCTGTTGCATTAAATAAATGTAACCGCCCTTGGGTTGAAATTGCGAAGGAGGATATTCAATTTTAAATTCGCTTTGGTTGAGGTCTATTCTGCAAAATCCTTCGCCTGTTCCAATCCATAGCCAATTGTTTCTGTCAATAATCAGCGATTTAATTTCAATGTTTTTTAATCCCTGCTCTTTTCCGAAGTTTATTATTTGGTCTTCTGTAGTTACTAAGCCGAATCCACCAGATTCTGTACCGTACCAAACTCGCTGTAAACGATCTACGCATAAAACGTTCACTCTGTCATGAGCCAAATTAGAATTAGCCTGATTGAAATAATAGATTTCCGCTTTTTGGAATGGATTCAGCTCGAAGGCATTCTCAATTCGTGCTATGCCGCCTCCACTAAGAGCTAACCAAACTCTGCCACGATTGTCGCTTTTGATGTTCTTGACCCAAGGAGCTATAAGCCCTTGTTTTTCATCAATATTCCATGTGGTATCTGCGTCATAAATTTGGAGTCCATTGCCTTCTGTCCCGGCCCATATTCTGCCTTGCTGATCTTTAAATAAGGACTTAACCTTCACATTGTAAAGAGCAGAATCTTGGGTAATTCGGGCATTTGTTGGGTCATATCTGATTAAACCTTTATCGGCAACGCCCATCCAGATGAGACTGTCTGGACCTTCTATTATAGAGTAAACCTGTCGGCCCGGTAATCCTGAATCTTTATTCAAATGTCGAACTTCTGCGCCGTAGTATCTTGCGAGACCACCACCGTAAGTCCCAACCCAGATATTTTCCCAGCGGTCTTTTAAAATGCATTTTACTTGATTATTAGGAAGCCCATTTCTGTCATCCAAAACAATGTGGTGCATGGTTTCGGTATTGAGGATGTGCAAACCTTCATCAAGCGTTCCAATCCACAATGATCCCGGTTCGGTTTCGTAAAAGCAATGCGCAGTTTTGTCTTCTTGTCCAGCGATCACTGCAACACTAGCCCCAACTTTTTTGGCTATCCCTTTGCTGTAAAAGCCTATCCACAAAACCCCTTCTTTATCTTCATAAAGGGCATTTACCACGCCATTTTGGGTTGATAGTTCTTCGATAATCTTGCCATCATCTGAATAATGGTAAATTTTGCCATTTACTGCGACCCAGATACCATTTTTAGAATCAGCCAAGGCAAAAATGGGCTTAGAAGCCAGGATATTAGTTACTTGTGGATTTTCGGGAGATGTACAATTTAAAAGGTACAAACCTTTATTACTGCCAAGCCAGATCTGACCGGGTGCTCCCGATTGCAAAAAATCCACTTGAATTTCATCTGGAAATACATTTAGAAATTCTGAGCCGTTAAATGCCCGAAGTCCTTTTTCAGTGCCAACCCAAAGTAAGTCATTGCAGAATTCCAGGCTCAGAATTTTATTACTTGGCAATCCTTCTTCAATGCCGAAATTTTTAAATCTTCGGCCATCAAATCTGCTCAATCCACCGCCAATAGTGCCGATCCACAAATAGCCTTTATTTTCTTGGAGCAAGCAATGCACCTGAGACTGTGGCAATCCCTCTCTGATATTATAACTGCGAAAGGAGTATTGCTGAGCCAGACTGTTACTTGCAAAAGCAACAGAAATAACAATTAAACAGGAGATAAGCTTGAGCAGCCTCATTTCCCGAAGATAAAGCGAAATGATGATTTATCGCAAACGAAGCTTGTCACCAGGTTTCACTTGGGCATCATTGCTGAGTTCATTGCGATGCGAAGCTTAGTTTCCTTAACACCCAGTTTTTGCGAAATGGACCATAAAGACTCCCCTTCCTCCACAATATAGGTATCTGTTGCTCTTGATTTGTTCCGCTTTGGCTGTAAATAGATGATCTGTCCGCTTGCCGGAACGGCGTTTTCTTTCAGCTCATTGTACTTGTTGAATTGCCAAATCATCATGTCGAGCTCTTTAGCTAATAACGAGTATGTATCGCCTTCTTTAGCAATAATATACTTGATGTCGTTATCTGAAAAGAGAATCGCCCTTCCATTTCCAATGGTTATTTCGGAAGGGATATCACCATCTGAATTATTCTTTTTCCCTTTGCGATGGTTATCTGGAATATTAGCCACGGGCCCTTTAGAGCCATCAGGTAATTTGCCATCTTTAATATATTTCATTCCTTCTCTGTCGAATTCATGAAGGTTATTTTCTTCGATTATTCTAATGAGAAGAGCTGCATATTGGGGATTGGTGGCATAACCAGATTTTTTAAGGCCACGAGCCCATTCTTGATAATCATCGGACTTCAGTGCAAATAGACTTTCATATCTCTTGCGCATGAGAAAAATGCTATGATCTTCGTAGGATTCTCTTGGGTGTTCATATTTTCTAAAACACTCTCCCTTTTGGTCATCGTCATGATAAACGCGTTGGCCTTTCCAGTCGTCATGGCATTTAATTCCAAAATGGTTATTGGAGCGTTTTGCCAATTCGCTATTGCCGTCTGCACTTTCTAGGATTCCTTGCGCCAACGTAATACTGGCAGGAATGCGATGAGTAGCCATTTGAAGAATGGCTTCATCTTTCCAAATGTTGATATATTCCGAGCGGGTAATTTTTTTTCCATCACCGGAAAAATCAAAATTGTTGTTTGCCATGACAGAAAATGCCTGGGACAAAATTATTGTTATTACCAAAAATGCTTTCATAGTGTTGCGCAAATTGCCTTGTGGTAAAAGTAAAACGGCTTACCAAGGCTTTTTCAACACTAAACGCAGGTTATTAACAATTTAGCGTGTACTGTATAGGTGGATAGATGATTGTCAGACACTTAAAGTTCTTCTGATTTGGTCATAACGCCAACTTCGTCGTAATAATTCCAAACACCGCTTCTTTTTCCGGTGGTGTATTGTCCTTCGATCCTGGTTTGACCATTTTCGAACCAAGCTTTGTAAGGGCCTTCGAGCACTCCAGTGTTATAAGTGTTTAATGACCAAGGTTTGCCATCAGTGTAATAAGTTTCCCAAGCTCCGTTTCTTTTGCCTTCCTGAAAAGAACCTTTCATGTGGATTTGCCCAGTTTCATAAAAAAGGGTTTGTTCTACAATCTGTTCAGTACCCGGAAGCATTTTTACCAAGTTTTTTGCTTGACCACCAGGGAAAGACTCTATCACTTTTTCAGATAGATTGGATTGTTCAGGCTGTGTTAAGTCAACAGTTTCAGAACTGCAAGACGACAAACAAATGCCTGTCAGTAAGGCGAGCGCGAGAATAGAGTACCTCATGGCTTATTTTTTTCTTTCAATGGTGTAATGTACAAGTCCTTCGAGAGATTTTCTTGCATCTGATTCAGGAAATTGTACAAGAATTTTCAACGCCTCGTCTCTATACTGATACATAAGACCTCTTGTGTATTCAATTCCCCCACTTTTAATTACAAAATCAACCACTTCCCTCACTTTATCGGCATTTTCGTAGTGGTTCTTGATAATGGAATTAATTCTTCTCTTGTCGGCAGAACTTGCATGTTGAAGAGCATAAATCAAGGGCAAGGTCATTTTACGTTCTTTGATATCTATTCCCGTTGGTTTGCCGATATCACCATCGCCATAGTCAAAAATATCGTCCTTAATCTGGAATGCAACACCCACCGCCTCTCCAAAAGCTCTCATTCTGATCGAATCTTCTTCTGAAGCTTTGGCCGAAACAGCCCCGCTTTCACAACATGCTGAAATTAATGACGCTGTTTTTTTTCTTATAATTTCAAAATATACCGATTCAGTAATGTTGAGCAATCTGGCTTTTTCCATTTGCAAAAGCTCGCCCTCACTCATTTCTTTTACCGCGCGACTCACAATTCCAAGCACTCTGAATTCTCTTTGTTCAACAGATAAAATAAGCCCTTTGGCCAGTAAGTAATCACCTACTAACACGGCAATTTTGTTTTTCCAAAGCGCATTTAATGAAAAAAATCCCCGACGCATGTTCGCATCGTCCACTACATCATCATGAACTAATGTTGCCGTATGAAGCAGCTCAATCAATGAAGCGGCATGAAAAGAACTTTCACTAACTCCGCCATTAATTTTGGCAGCGAGAAATACAAACATGGGACGCATTTGTTTGCCTTTTCGCTTAATAATATAATGGGTGATTTTGTCGAGCAAAGGGGCGCTGCTTCTCATAGCTTCTTTGAAATGCTTCTCAAATGCACCCATTTCTTCGAGAATGGGAGATTGTATTTCTTTAACTGTGATCATTTAATGTTTCAAAGGTAGTTCTTGTTAGTTAACACAACCATCGTGAAAACCTAATTTTTAAGTAATAAATGCCCCCTTGATGTTTGTACATTTGTTTTTCCAAATCAAATGTTAAATTATGAACTTTAAATTACCTCTTTGGCTGATGTCACTTTTTGCCGCTTTTGGCCTGAGTGCTCAGCATAGTTGCCTAGATCACCAAGGGCATATTTGCTCTCTTGAAGGTGTTTTCGAAAATCGCTTCACATACATTGCACCACCCGCTGGCTTTGTACAAGGTGCAGACAGAGATGTAACAATCACTATAAATTATACTGGTTTTACAGTTCAGGCGCAGAATGCATTTCAGTATGCAGTAGATATTTGGGCATCTCTTTTAGATTCCAATGTTCCCATTGTAATTAATGCAACTTGGGAAAATATTCCAGGCAATACACTCGGATATGCAGGAGCTCAGTATTATTATCCAAATGTTCCGGGTGCTGGCAACAATTATTATCATCCTGCAGCTCTGGCCAATAAAATCGCTGGTTCTGATCTTTTACCGGGGCAAGTAGATATCGCGGCAACTTTTGATAGCGGAACATCCTGGTATTTTGGCACGGATGGCAATTGTCCTGCTAATCAATTCGACTTTGTTTCGGTAGTTCTTCATGAGCTTGGGCATGGCATCGGAATGGTGGGTTCAACGGCTGTTAATGCTGGATTAGGTTCATTTGCCTTTCATCCGAATTTCGATATTTACGATAGTTTTGTTGAAAACAATCCAGGGACTGACATTATTACTTATTCCAATAATTCGGCTTCTCTTGCAACGCAACTTCAGGGAAATAATCTTTTCTGGAATGGTGCTTTTGCTCTTGAAAATAACAACGGTACTCGTCCAAAACTTCATGTGCCAAATCCTTGGTCACAAGGATCCTCTTATGCTCATCTCGATGAGTCGCTGTATCCTGCTGGAAACGTTAATTCACTTATGACTCCACAAATTGGTTTTGCAGAAGCAATTCATGATCCGGGACCAATCGTGTTGGGCATGATGGAAGACATAGGATGGAACATCAACCAAGGTGGAGGCGGCGGTGATTGCGTAAACTATAACTTCTATCTCGAAACGGATTGCTGGGGAGAAGAAACTTCATTTTATATCATAAATGATTTTGGAGCAATTGTATACAACATTAATCCAAACACCCTCGCAGATCTTACTGCCTATTCAGTTGATGTTTGTCTTGAACCTGGTTGTTATACACTAGTTATTGAAGATTCTTTTGGCGATGGAATGGCGGGATCACAATATCCTGAATGTCTTATCGATGGATTTTATCAATTAACCGATGAGAATGGTGGTAATGTTGCTATAATGGTCGTAGCAAACTTTGGCGATATCATTTCCTATGATTTTTGTGTAGATGGGCCAAATCCTTCCACCATCTGCGATTGCGCAGGTACCGTTCATACCGATGGAGTATTGGTATGGCTGGGCGATGGATTTGTTGATGATGGTGGCTTCACATGGGAAGGTCAGTTTGTAGATTTCAATTGCTCTACTTGGGGTTACGACTGTGGCGATATTCCCGGTGCTCCTGTAAATGATCCTTATGGGGTTTGTTTTGGTAATCTCCCTCCTCAAGGCGGATGTATTGATCAAAACTGTGGTCCATTTGCTCTAGAGATTATTCAGGCCCCATGTGCTGATAATGGCAATGGACTTTTACCTGTTTTTGAATTAGTTTTTACTACCGGTGGCTGTATTGTTGAAGAAGTTTGCCTTTTAGTAAATGGAGAAGAAACTTGTTATTACTTCCCTGATTTTGGAATTTTCCCAGGTGATGGAGAGTCTGTGTTCTTTATTGATACTGAACCTGGCGCTACGTATGTAATCGAATTCACCACTGATAATGGTGATTTAGCCGGACCATATCTCTGGTTAAACGGAACCTGTAACAATGAAGAAACCATTTGTGATTGTAATGGAACTGAACTTTCTATTGGCGTGCTTTCTTGGTTGGGCGATGGTTTTGAGGATTTTAATGATTTTGAGTGGGAAGGACAATTGGTTAATTTCAATTGTGCCACTTGGGGTTAT
>JBDNHP010000130.1:0-1870 GCA_041688765.1 Flavobacteriales bacterium | reverse complement strand
GCAATAAATTTTTGCGGAAATTAAAAGAGGCAGTCCTGATGGGCTGCTTTTTCTTGTTTTCTGCATTCCAATTGTGTGATTTAGGGGGCTGGTGAGCATTTGATATCGTATTAAAAGTATTTAAAGCATTAAAAGCGGAAATTAATTTTAGTGTAAAAATCGAAGACTACTTTGTAAAACTTAGCTGAGCGAAAAGAATGACCACTCAAAACAGCAATAAAAAGAGGCTGTCCAATTGGGCAGCCTCTTCTATTTTCAAGTTTTATTGAGATCGTAAAAAGTTAAAAACAATCTATCTCAAAAGAGTAACTGTTCCGAAATATTCGTTTCGTTTCGCAGTGGTTTCCGAGTAAACTATACAACGCCATTGGTAAACTCCGTCGGGAGCATAATAATCTCCACCTTCAAAATTACCAGTCCAAACGCCGTCAATATCCACTGACTCATACGCCAATTCACCCCAACGATCATAGATCCAGAGATGAAATCTGTTCGGGTCAATATCTGTACCCTGAGCAAAAAACACATCGTTTACACCATCATTATTAGGGGTGAAACTATTTGGGATAAAGAGATTATAATAGTCGTCAATATCAACGAATCGAGTTACATCATCAACACATCCGTTCACATCCGTAACCGTTAAAGTAACTGGATAAATACCCCCATAAAGATTAGGGAATTCGTACACCGGATTTTGTTCTGTGCTGGTCGCAAGAGAATCGAAATTCCAGAACCATTCTACAATATTACCTTGAGAATAATCGTAAAAATTTATTTCTGTATCAGGCACTGTTGTTGGTTGCGGATCGGCATGATATCCTGCAATAGGATTAGGATATACAATAATATAATTATCATAAACCACATTATAAATGCAGCCAATAGGCGAAAACAGCGTTAGGCTTACATCGAACAATCCTGGTAAAACATAAGCATGAGAAACATCCGTAGAATTATAAACTGAACCATCTCCCATCGTCCAAATCGCATCCGCAAATAAACTTGGATCGATAAGATTAGTAAATTCCAACTCAAGCGGAACACAACCGGCCGTTGTATCAGCAGAGAAGAGCACATCAATTGGTTCTTCTATTGTAACAGTCATACACTCCGTGACTGCAGGCGTTTCGCAGGCATCTTCCATCGTAACACAAAAAGTTGCCGTTTGCGCAGGAGGATATGCTAAAGAATCGACATTACCGATTGGCACGCCGAAGTACGTCCATTGAAAAGAATAAGGGCCACCAAATCCACCGGTTGCTTCATCCACGTTAAGAAATGCAAGTGTGCCTTGACATATCAAAGTATCAGCAATAGTGAATAATGTTAAACTGTCTCGTACGCTCACTAAAACATTCAAAGGATCAGAAATACAACCATCTCCGCTTGTAGCAAAAACGGTATATAAAGTTTCAATTACTGGACTCACACCAACTTCATCACCTGTTCCTGCATTGTTATCCCAAGTATAAGTCCAATCTCCAGGGTCCATATCAGACCAAGCTCCAAGGAGCGCAATACCATCTACACAAATCAGTATATCGGCAACTGTTTCAAACTCCATTGGAATGGGGTCATAAATGCTGAACAACTCATTTGTTACGCATGAGCCCGCATCCGTTATAGTTAGCACATAGTCACCAATTGTTAAATCAGTAAATGTGAATGCCGTATTGATGGTTTCTGAATCAATAAGCACATTATTTTGAAAGATTTGGATAAGCCATGGTCCACCTTCAGTGCTGTCAAATACCTCGATATCCAATTGACCATCTGTGTATCCTATACAAGATACATTAATAGGCTCGATCTCGAATTCGAACTGGCAACAAACAGGATCAGAACAGGAATGATTGTAATATCAACG
>JBDNHP010000129.1:0-2733 GCA_041688765.1 Flavobacteriales bacterium | reverse complement strand
GAAGGAGTAAATGAAACTTCATACGAATTACCAGGCAAAACAGTAATAGAACGCACCGTGAAATACGGCAATAAGGTGGATGTTTATCGCAAAGTTATTTCAAAAACAGGTACTTATTTTTTTAAGAATAATAAGAGTATTTCTGAAGATACATGGAAGCGTGAAACACTCAATCTTAAAGACTGATCGTAATTAATGATGAAAAATATTCTCGTTATTAATGGTCCCAATCTAAATTTATTGGGATTGCGAGAACCCGAAATCTATGGTAAGCAAAGCCTGCAAGATTTGGAGCAACAATTGCAAACTGAATTTCCGGATATTAAATTCACATTTTTTCAAAGCAATCACGAAGGAGAACTCATTGATTGTATTCAAGCAGCATCAAATGACTTCGCAGGAATTGTAATCAATGCAGCAGCATATACACATACTTCAATAGCTATTGCTGATGCACTTGCAGCTTGTTCAATTCCGTATATAGAAGTGCATATTTCCAACTTACACAAACGGGAAAAATTTAGACAACAATCACTCATAGCAGCCCATGCAGCAGGAATCATACAAGGTCTTGGTTTTCGTGGTTATGGACTTGCTGTAAGAGCCTTGATTTAATTGTTAAAACGAACTGCCTTAACAGAAGAGTTCGCTGATTATTGCACCTTGCAACATTTCGTGATTCGTAAAACCTCTTTTTGGTTTGTTAAATGTACAGTGGAATCGAAAGCGCAGTTACACTCTCATGGTTTATCTAATTAGGAATGCCCTAGTTCTTTATTACTTTTGATTTTCTCTCAGCGCTTTATCGATTACTTGAGCTAAAGCCAGCGCCTCTTTATCCTGCAATTGTTTGCCAAATCGAATTACATTTCCACCATATTCAATTTGCATGCGATCACCCCCAATTGTCCAAAAAGAATGTTCTAAAAATTGCAAAAACATTCTTTGATTGTAAGGCACAACATTGAATTTACGGATATTGCTTACTATAAAAGTTTTCTTCTTTCCAAACTTCCAGAACCGGTTTCTCAAATGCATCTCACCTTTAAATATATGGAGTTCTTCAGCCCCGTCAATTCTCCAAACAACAACCTTAAGAATTCTGAAAAAGAAATAAGCCCAAAATGCAATAGAAACAATGATGAAGAGTTTCAAATTCTCATCAGTCTCTACAAAAAGTGCATATATAAAAAACACCCCGCAAAAAGTCCAGGCCGCCAACCAAGAAACCAATAATGCCTCTTGCCATCGAGGTATTTTTTGACCTATATTAATTTGTAAATCCTTATCGACTTTTCGAAATTTTATTCGTTCGCCGATATTTCTTTCTTCAATGCGAGCCATCAGAAAATTTTCTCTTTTTCAAGCAAACGCTCATAAAGCGATTCATACATTGGTAATATTTTATGAATGTCAAATTCTTTCGCTTTCTCAAATGCATTCTTTCTAAACTTTTCATGAATAGAAGCATCTGAAAGAATATATTGAGCATTGGCGGCCATTTCAGCTACATCGCCAACATTGCTTAAAAATCCGGTTACCCCTTGTACATTCACTTCAGGAATGCCTCCTGTATTAGTTGAGATTACAGGAACTCTTGCAGCCATAGCCTCCAGCGCTGCCAAACCAAAACTTTCGATTTCGGAAGTAAGCAAAAACAGATCTGCAATGCCCAACACTTCAGTCGGATTTTTCAGTTTGCCTAGCATAATTACGTCTTCACAAGTTTTTAGATCTCTGCATAATTGTTCAATCTTGTGGCGCTCCGGACCATCACCAACGAGCATTAGTTTACAAGGAATTGTCTTGCGCAGTTCAGCAAAAACTCTCACTACATCTTCAACCCTTTTTACCGGTCTGAAATTCGAAATATGGGTCAATATTTTCTCTCCGTTTGGAGCATATTCAGCCCGCATCTCTTCGCTATTGCTAAATTTATAGCTGTCGAGACAAACGAAATTGGGAATTACTTCAACATCAATTGTTACACGTTTTAATTGCAAATAAGTGTCTTCTCTCAAACTTTGTGAAACAGCTGTAACAGCATCGCTTTGGTTTATAGCATAGGTGATCACCGGCTCAAATGAAGCGTCTTTTCCTAATAGCGTAATATCAGTTCCGTGAAGCGTAGTGATAATAGGTAAGTGTATTCCTTCAGTTGCTAAAATATGTTTTGCTGTCAAGGCTGCTGATGCGTGAGGAATGGCATAATGAACATGCATTAAATCGAGTTTTTCGAATTTTACTACATCAACCATTTTACTTGCAAGTACCAATTCATAAGGTGGATAATCAAATAAGGGATACTCATTCACCGTAACTTCATGGTAAAAAATGTTCTTATGAAAAGAACCTAATCGTACAGGTTGATTATAGGTTATGAAGTGAATCTGATGCCCCTTCTGTGCCAAAGCTTTTCCTAACTCTGTGGCAACAACTCCGCTACCTCCGAAGGTAGGATAACAAACAATACCAATTTTCATTTGGGCTTAGTTACGGCCTGTCATGGCCTTTTGCCCGGGTGAAGTCCTTGCCGGTATTTGATAAGCATCGTAAATCACTTGCTGTATCCTTGTTCTGATGTCTAATTCCACCAGTTTTTTGTTCTCGGCATTGGGATAAACCCGGTTCGACAAAAATACATAAACAATTCCATGGTCAGGATCGGCCCATGTTATAGTTCCGGTAAATCCGGTATGTCCAAAACTGCTAGATGATGCACTATTGCAAGAT
>JBDNHP010000128.1:0-2012 GCA_041688765.1 Flavobacteriales bacterium | reverse complement strand
GCCCTCTCCCATCTCTCTCATTAATTTACTAACTTTCAAAACGTAAGCAATCTTAGCATTTCTAGATTCATGCCGGTTGTCCAATGCCTCTAAATCTGAAATTGTTAGTGTGGAAAGTAAAGCACCAGGGCTCTTAATTTCCATTCTATCATTTAAAATATGTACTTCAATTCCATTGCTATTGGAATAATCTCTATGGGCAATAGCATTCAAGAGAGCCTCTCTACAAGCATCCTCTGGATAAATATATTTTTGCTCAAACTTTGAGTCTCCCCCAAACTCTGTTTTATACGCTAAATAAGGTCGTAGCATTTCCCATGCCTTAAAAATCAATTCATATATATTGCCTTGTATAAATTCATCACTCAGCACATTATATTTATCCCCAGATAAGAGTTCCGTTCCGTTAATTCGTATAAATCTAACCTGTGAACGAGGATGCCAGCGCTGTATGTCTTTAGCAAATAAAAGTAACGCTGCACGCCGAATCCTTAATCCACTAATTGAATATTCTGCTAACCCAAGTTGTTGCAAATATCTTTCAACAGTTAACCCCTTTATATAGGTATCTGCTAAATTCTGTATTAACTCAATATTCAAGTCATTAAGAGTCGCTCCGTCAACGAGATGTCTGTCATATTCTCTCGATCTAACTTCTTGTTGCTCAAATTGAAGGTTCTTTATTCTGACAGGAACTGTTCTCTTATCTTTCCTAATTACTACCCTTCCATCAGGAAGTTGGAAGATTTCGGAAGTTCCCTTGTCAACTTGGAAAAACAAAATAGTCTTATCTTCAATCCTCAATTTAAGTTTATATACTATTGGCAGCTCTTGCCCATGAAAAATGTGAGAGTTTACTGCATTGAGCATTGTCTCAATATCCTCTTCAGAATGTGGCACACCAGTAATTGTTATATCATCCTCTATGCCGATGACTAATTCTCCTCCATCAGTATTAGCAAAAGCAACTAAAGCTTCTGCAATGTCCTCACATATTTTTTTTACTAAGCGAGGTCTTTTACTATCAGGTTTACCTTCCAACGCTGATTTAAACTCTCTAAAGTCGCTTTCGCCGACAAAAATCGAGTTCCTTATACGTTCTTGTAAAATTAGTACATCTGACATGCTTTTTTAATTTTGGAGCAAAGATAACACAAATTATTGCTTTTGGCACCTTCTTATCTAGCCCAACTACGGGTTAGCCACAACTAACGACTATGCCAAGTCCCATCTCCCCTACTTAGCACAGTCGTCTGTTGCGGGTATGTGCGCTATCTCATTGCCCAAAAACGCCAATTGCGCGAACCCAACCCTTCCGGTCAAATTTACGCAATTGGCGTTTCCAGAATTGATCTGGCATGTCATTATTATCGGGGCGTTTTTAGTGGCTACAAATATAGGCCATCAACCTAATGTTTCCAATTATTTGCGCCTGTCTATTTATCCCAACACCCCGCCGCCACCGCTTTCTCCACCTCCCCCCCGCGTACCAGCCGCAAATAAGTCTCTTTGTTGTGTGCTGGATTCTCCACCGCCGTTTTATCTTGAAAAATAAAATCGGCCAAAGCCGGCCACTGCAGAAGTTCTGCTACGGTGAGTACCCGGCATAGGCTTTTTCCCCTGGAATCGCCGGAACTATGCTCCTCTACCGCTAAAGCATGGGCGATATAACGGGTTACCGTTGCTTTGGTCGGCTGGAACAATTCCACCCGGTGAGCTTGTGGGTCGGAAGGCAGGTAGTAGGTGTCAAAACTGTCGCCGTTGCGGAGTGGGAACCCGTTTTGCAGCAGGATCATGCCCGTGTCTGCTACTTCAAAAACACCCCGTATTTCGATGCTGTCGGCTGTTTTGAAGGTGTACACCCCAATTCTTTTTGCATTGATTGCTTCCACATGCAGGGTGCTGACACTGGAACGACCCGTTTCCATCAACTTTCGCTGGTTCGATTTTCCAAGGTTGTGGGCGATGCTTGTTTTTGACATCCTGCGCATATCCTCCCGTTTTCCATAACT
>JBDNHP010000127.1:0-1731 GCA_041688765.1 Flavobacteriales bacterium | reverse complement strand
TTAATAGCTGCAAGATCAGGATTGTATTCAGAAGGCGTAAATTCAACATAGATTTCTTCAAACTCACCATCTCTTTCATAATAATCCAAATTGCCAAACTGGTCCAAAACAGGAGCAAAAGGCAAGCGATCGTATGTTTTGAAAGTACCAACGTGACCATATTTGAAGTAGTCATCCTGATGATTTCTATCTTGCTGGAGGTCAGTTGTTTTAGAGTAATCGACCATCACAGAGTAATACACATTTTTTAGCGGACTTGCTTCGCCTTCTTCATCTGAATCTATAAAGCGCTGACTGAAACGGCCATAAACCCTCCAGTCAAGCTGTGTAACTTCTGCGTTGTTGTTCCAATTCATCAAAGAATTAGCATAAGAATATGCGTTAGACCTATTATAGTTCGCAGAACCACCAAAAGTGAGGTTAATGGTAGGGGTGGTAGTTACATCAATTTTACCGGCCAAACTCATGTTTGTAGAGTTCGCGTTAAGCCTGGTGTTCACTTTTTCGAAATCATCAGCAAGAAGGAATTCAGCATTGCGATTAGTACCATTAACTTCCCCTTGATCAGTTATAAAAGGACTGATTGGATTAGTAAGAATTGCATCAAGTGCTTCATCTTTAATTTTGTAAACTCCGCCAAAAGTAGCGCGCGGATCAACCTGACTGTTATAGTTTCCAGATATAAAGAATCCTAATAAAGGGCGATCTCTTTTGCCTTCAGCATCTTTTTTCCAAAAAAGCGGTCCGGAAAGGAAACCTTCTAAAAGATTATAACCAAAGTGGTCAAGACCAACGGCCTGATTGCCTGATTTGAAGCCGGAGGTAATCATTTCTATACCACCAAAATAGAACGATGAAGCACCGCGAGTGGTAATGTTAATAATACCTCCTGTTGCATCACCATAGTTGGCGGGAACACCACCGGTAATAACCGAAATTTCTTCAATAGCTGCTTTAGGAAGAGCTGTTGAACCTCTAACTTTTATACCATCTATATAGTACCAAGTTCCGTCAGTACGTGCACCTCTCACCGAAATTCCGCCACCTGTTCCGGCGTCGTTAACCCCTGCAACGGTTACTGCGATGGATTCCGCTGTTCGGCCCGGCATTTTGTCGATATCCTCCTTGGTAACTGTTCCTCCTGATGCACCACCATCCTTATCAATAAGTGGGGTTTTGTACTCAACTATCTCAACCTCTTCAAGTTGGATGCCTGAGCTAAGCTTCATGTCTTGGAACGTTATTTTATTGGCATTGACTTTAACGCCTGAAATTTGCTTTGAGTTGTATCCTACATACGAATACAGGACATCATACGTTCCTGGTTGTAGAGGCTTAACAGTGTAGTTACCGTCAAAATCAGTATTACTACCTGTAACCTGGCTTCCATTAAGAAAAACCACAATGTTTACAAATGGCAATGGTTCACCAGTATCAGTATCAGTTAATTTCCCTTGAAGGGAACCCGATCCAACCTGTGCAAAGCCCTGACTAGCAAAAAACAAGATAGAAAAAAGTGCTAAGTAAATCTTCCGTGACATACAGTTCGGTTTAAAATTTGGCATCTACTCCGTCAAACAAACGGGGGTAAATATAGAAATTTATTATTCCGAGATTCAATCAAAAAATTATCATAGCCATAATGTTTGGCAGTCCAATTTTGAGATTGTTTCTCCGGATTTTCTATTTCGGTCCATCCAAAAATACAATGCTTATCCCAAACAATCTCTA
>JBDNHP010000126.1:0-2890 GCA_041688765.1 Flavobacteriales bacterium | reverse complement strand
TAGTTCAATTTCATCACAAAGCAATCCAGATGGATATGTTTTGAAATTCAGTGAATCTAATGATCAGTTATGGGGTACATATTTTGGTGGGGCTCAACTTAAACATATTTCAAGTATAGAAGTGAAGCCTTGGTTGTCCGGTGAGTTTATGATCCTTGGTAGTACTTTCTCAAATACCCCAGCAAGTAACGACAACTCTAATACACCCTGTGACGTTCCTAATTCCCCAACTTTTTTTCCGGACTGCGAAAGTTTTGGATTGTTTGAACCATTCAGCTCCTCTGGGCTAAACCATGAAATGTTCGTCGCCGAATTCAGTAACGATGGACAACTTATTTGGTCCACCTATTTTGGAGGAGATGACCATGAGGCTGCTACATTACAATTACAATTTAAAATGTCTGATATCATTTATGACAAGAATGACCCTCATGTAAAATATATTGTAGGAACAACTTCTGGCACAGATTTTATTACAAGCTCCATGGACCCACCAAATTACATGCAATATCAGACTTTCATAGGGTCAACAGGACGCGGTTTTATTATGAAACTTGATGGACATACTCCAAAATGATCTACAATATACGGAAGTAATTCCTTAACTCGGGGCATTTCCGTTTCAAGCGATGATGACTCAAATGTTTACCTAGTTAGTATTTCAAAATCTTCGGAATATGGTTACTTAAGTTGTCAACCTCAGAACGATGAAATCATGGAATTTCCAAAATGCGAGAATACAGAGATTTATTTTCAGGACCAATATAATGGCTTCCAAAATCGAGACGTATATATTGCCGGATTTGATTCAGGAAATGAGCTTAGATGGAGCACCTTTTTTGGAGGAGAAAATGGTGATGAAGTAAGATCTTCAGCTTTTGATGATTTAAATGATAGGTTATACATTGTTGGTAGAACAAATAGCACTTCTACATCCCCCTTGAGCGATCCAAATGTAGAGAATTTTCAACAAAACGAAAACGCTGCCGGACTTGACGCGTTCATTGCTAGATTTGATATAGTGGGTAGCATTACAAACACCCCTGAAGACAACGTTAACCTATTAACTTCAGCACTAATTATCTTCCCAAACCCTACAAATAGTATCATCAACATAACATTTCATTCAGCAAAATCGGAAGATGGTGTTATTACAATTTTTGACTCTGTTGGCAGAGTTGTAAGTCAAGAACGTACTAAAATAGCTGAGGCATCTAATAATATAGTTGTCAGCACACATGGCTTAAGTCAAGGAACGTACATTGTTCGTTTGAATACCCAAAATTGGGTATCAACAGCAAGTTTTATAAAATTAGCTGATTAGATATATGTTCACACGAATAAAATTATTGGATCTGAGTTCATATTGCTTCCAACGGCTGCATTTGATAACGACAATTTGCCTTGTGTTTTCAAATCCCATTTTTACGCAATCTCTTTTACCTGGAAATATAAGGTTAGAACATGTAAATGCTCTGTCATATTTAGGAACTTTTACCATTTATTTTGATCAACCAGAGCCTAAAGAATTCATTGTTATTAATTGGGGTGACACTCAAGAGTTAGATAGTCTTTTCAACCCAATACTCGCAGGATGCAATAACGGCATTTGGTATGGCTACTCTTATTCAGGAATTCATCAATATGCAGAATCAGGGATTTACACTATTTCATACGAAGACAATTATTTGGCAACAGGAATCACTAATATTTATGATTCCGAAGTGCAATCGTTGTTGATAACAGCCACCTTAAACATATCTGAATCACTGAACAATAATAGTCCCACAATTTTACATTGTCCAATTTGGGATTGGGGATGTTGCGATTGGATTTACAACCCATCCGCGTATGATTCTGATGGAGATAGTTTGTCTTATGAACTCACACCTGTTCTCAATACAGAATATATTACGACACTAGCCACTATAGACAACTATACAGGTGACTTCACATGGATTCCTGAGGATTATGGCAACTACGCCATTGCAATAACTATCAAGGATTGGCACATGATTGATGATCAGATTATAAATCTTTCATCCGTAACACGTTACATGCTACTGAATATTTTAGATGTATCACTTGAACATCGTGTTTCTAAATTAATAGATTTTCAGATCTTCCCCAACCCTACATCAAATTCCATTAGCATCCAATTACCAAAACACATTCCAGTCTCGCAAGTATCAGCGTTTGTGATTACACCGGACGAATTCTTCAGACAGATCAAATTAATCAAGGTGCATCTGAACACTCAATCAATTTAGAAAACTATCCCGACGGGGCATATTTGATTTTGTATGAAGATGATACCGGTAAAAGAAGGGCGAAGGTGCTTAAAGAATAGTATGGGCTTTCCCCTTCTATATTAAAGCTTTAAATCGCTAAAAACATTTGATTGGTTTATATTCTGGCAATTCCTTAATTCAAGCTGTTTAGGTCTGAATTCCAAAGCATATCGTCCTAGTCATTGTACTTTATTGTCTAATAACAGCTACTCTTATGGCATTTACCAATCATTCATACAAAATAATTGGGACTACATAAAATATAGAGTTGGTATAATAACTCATGATTCCCACATTAGAAAAAAACAAATAATTATTTGGTTTATATTATAAACTACTTTACATTTGTCGGAAATCATCCAAAATGGAAAACACAAAATTTAGTCCCGAACAAAGTTTGCAAGTCATTAATCAGCATTTGCAACATACGCGCAAAAATTTGGCTGCAAACAGTTTTTACTAACTAATCTGGGGCTGGCTGAGCATTGCAGCAGCTATATCGCACTATATATTGCTACAAACACAAATTACGCCCTATGCATTTTTACCTTGGCCAATTCTTATGACTTCAGGTGCACTGATTGTGGCCTTTTACAAGC
>JBDNHP010000125.1:0-8900 GCA_041688765.1 Flavobacteriales bacterium | reverse complement strand
GCACCTTGCGGCAGAACGTCCAAAGTGATGTCAATCGCTGCTTCTAAGCCAAAATGATCTTGGATAACACTCGCAATGCAATTTTGTCTTTGCGTATTCCAATCTAATCTCCAATCATATCCATAGTACCACCAATTGTAATCAGTTCCCCATCTATCGCAATGCCTTGGCATAGCATCGTTTGATTCAGATCTAAATTCATCTCGGATGGCCGTTAAATTTTCAGTTCTGAAAACCGTATTAACCAAATCAAAATATCGAAGAATGAAAAACTCTCTGAAAGTTGGATTTGCTATTGTTCTGGCAAAAATTTGATCAGGTTCAAACCAGTCATCACCGGCACGAACAATAAAATTCTCACACACTCCTGCACCTAATCCAAAATCAAGATCCATTAACATAAATCTCCATTTTCCACCCGGTGTATCATCATGCCAGAATTTGTAATTATTAATATATCCATTGCTCCAATCACCATTGCCATAATATGTTTCAGCAATTACATAATCGGCATAGTTTTCAAGGTCAATTCTTGCAGAAATACCATCGTAAAATTCATCAGTGGATGGATCAGTGGTAGTGGCATAATTGAATAATTCAAAAAATGAATCTGAATTTCCGTTTATCACATTAAATCCCATGTAATTATAACTGATTACGGTGGCATCATTAGCTGATAATCCATGATTATCTTCACAAAAATCTTCGTTCAAATTTTCACGTAATTCATACATGCCCCAATACTCTCCATTCAAAAAAGTTACCACAGGAGAATATCCCATATAGTCAGCATCTGTTGGCTTCATTGCCTTTTGCATGAGGGCATCGTGATATCGAGGGCCACCGTATTCATTTCCACCATTTCGCAAATTGAAACTTTTATAGGTGTCGATAAAAGGTTTATCGGCAATAAGAGGATATTCTATTTCATCCATCCCATATTCGTCGCGACAAACTACCCGAAAACTTTTTTGTGCTTGTCCTCTTGACCAACCGCCATGAATTTTTAATCCCATTGGACCCTCAAATTGCAATTGGCCATCAGGGGTGTAATATTCCATATATGATTCACGCTCCCAATCTTCCCAAAAATTGGAGCCAAAATAAGGATATCCGCCATAATCCGGCGGGCCAAGAACATAAATCCCGATGTTTTCGTCCCATAAATTTTCAGGATTTGTACTGATGCAAATCACCGGAATATCAAGTCCAAATTCATTGATGAGATAGGTATTTTTTTCAGGTGCCGATGGCAACAAATCACTATTGCTAAAACATCTCGCAGATACAGTTGTAGTTACTGCAACTTGAAACGCTCCGGTATATATGGGGCTATTTACATTAGGTACACTTCCGTCAATGGTGTAGCGTATTATATCGCCCAGAACTGGAGCTGTTAAGCCAATGGTAACGGGATTTGCGAATAGGCCACTTTGAATACTGAATATAGGCTCTTCAGTATATCCCAAAGCACAAAGTGTATTTCCGTTCTCCTCATTTGGCGTTGGAATTGGCGCATAACACCAATTAGCCGAACCGCTATTTTCTCTGGCAAATGAATGATCAAGAGCTACCGGTGGACATTCTACAAAATCCACTGTTTGATTGAAATTGTCAAATAAGTAAACTCCTTCTCCAACTTTGATGGAAAAGTTGGTGTGAAGTTCTGATGAATTACCCCCAAGTCCCATCCAAAAAGGAGGACTATCATATAAAACCTCATTAGAATTTGTTTTATAGCTGAGAAAGGCTCTGGCAGTCAAATCAGAAGATCCTAAACCAGTATTATGAACTTGCACCGCGAGCACATTTTCTTCTTGTAATAATGCTTGCCAAATAAGAGGATCAATTATAAACTGATCAATAGGAAATCCTTGATAGCCATTGGCTTCATGATCTGCTTCAGCCCCTAAATCAAAAGCTGCTGGAGTTCCCACAGTTCCAATTCCTGCTCTGGCAATTTCAACGCCATTGAGGTATGCAACAAAAGCATCGTCATAGTCCATGTGAAGCAAAAGTTCAGTGATCTGATCCACATTTGCCAAGTCAAATTCCTTTCGAAAATATACAGCAATAGAAGCCGGAATTTCAGTTCCGTCATCTCCATCGGCATAGCCAAATCCTCCCGCGCCGGTTTCCCATGCATCAGCATTAAACCCGGTATTTCTCCATGCCGCAACAGGTTCTGATAGTGGTACCAAATATTGCCATTCAGACTCAGCGAGTACAGGTGTTTCGTAATGACCATTGCCTGAGCCTCTGTCTTTTCCGCTCGCCCAAATCACTATATGTTCACCGGCATCGAGTTCAAGTGAAGGTAATATCCACTGACCAGCGCCAAGGGAATTATCACCAACAGACCAAGCGCTCAGATTTACTTCATCCGAACCGGCATTGTACAATTCAAACCAATCTTTAAATGAGCCGTCCTCATCCGCAATGCTCTGCATATTGGACGTTTGGACTTCATTGATAAGGATTTGCGAGTAGAGTGGAGCACAACTTATGGCCCCAATTAAGGAAAGTAAAATTCTCTTCATACAGGTTTTGAAAAAGCTACGTTAACTCAAAGTTAAGGATTTGTAAGAGGTTTTACTAAAATCATCAGAAGAAATAATTCTCTGAGAAATTAATCCATAAAGTTAGAACTATTTCATTTTTGAGAAGATCTTCTTTCGTTCAAAACCTTGAAATGCTTTTTAAGTTCGGTGCTTTGCTTATTTTTGCCATCTATTTAATAATTGAAGCATTGGCCAAGGAAATTGCTAGTAAGTACGATCCACGCACGGTAGAGGATAAATGGTATCAATACTGGACAGAACATAAATTTTTTCATTCTGTTCCTGATGAGCGTCCGCCTTATACGATTGTTATTCCACCGCCTAATGTCACAGGCGTGCTTCACATGGGGCACATGCTCAATAATACCATTCAGGATTTGCTAGTTAGGAGAGCAAGAATGAAAGGATTTAATGCATGCTGGGTACCTGGAACTGATCATGCTTCCATTGCTACCGAAGCGAAAGTAGTGCGCAAATTAAGAGAAGAGGGCATTCGCAAAATTGATCTTAGTCGCGAAAAATTTCTCGAACATGCTTGGGAATGGAAAGAAAAACACGGCGGAATAATTCTCGAACAACTCAAAAAGCTGGGGGCATCTTGTGATTGGGATCGTACGCGCTTCACCATGGATGAGAAGTATTATGAAAGTGTAGTTGATTCCTTTATCGATCTTTTTAACAAAGGATTGATTTACCGTGGAGAACGTATGATCAATTGGGTTCCGGCCGCAAAAACAGCACTTTCCGATGAAGAAGTTATTTTTAAGGAGGTTCAAAGCAAATTATATTTTGTAAAATATCAGGTTGCTGGTAGTGATGATTGGATAACCATTGCTACTACACGCCCTGAAACTATTTTGGGTGATACTGCAATTTGTATTCATCCTAAAGACCCGAGATACACTCATTTACACGGGAAACATGCCTTGGTTCCGCTTATTGGCCGTGAAATTCCGGTGATTCTTGATGAGTATGTTGAAATGGAATTTGGAACAGGCTGCCTGAAGGTAACACCGGCGCATGATCCAAATGACTATGATTTGGGCAAAAAACATGGATTGGCCAGCATCAATATGATGAATGCCGATGCAACACTTAGCGAAGATGCCCTGCGCTATATAGGTGTTGAAAGATTTGAAGCACGTAAATTGATTGTTGCTGATCTTGAAGCAGCAGGACAACTTGCTAAAATAGAAGAGCATCCCAATAAGGTCGGATTTTCAGAGAGAACAGATGTTGTTATCGAGCCGAGACTCAGTTTGCAGTGGTGGGTAAAAATGGAAAGTTTGGCGAAACCCGCCCTGGATGCAGTTGAGAATGGAGAAATTCAGTTCTATCCTGATAAGTTTGTAAATACTTACAAGCATTGGATGTCAAACATCAAAGACTGGTGTATTTCACGTCAACTGTGGTGGGGACATCGGATTCCTGCTTGGTATTATGGGGAGGGATCGGAAGATTTTGTGGTAGCAAAAACCAGGGATGAAGCTATTCCAATGGCACAAAAGAAATCGGGAAATCCGGCTCTTGCTTCTGCTGATTTGCATCAAGATGAAGATGTAATGGATACCTGGTTCTCAAGCTGGTTGTAGCCTATCTCCGTTTTTGATGGTTTTTATAATAAAGAGGAAGTGGATTATTATTATCCTACTTCCGATTTGGTAACAGGTCCTGATATCATATTTTTCTGGGTTGCGAGAATGATTATGGCCGGTTATGAATACCGAAATGAAAAGCCATTTTCCAATGTTTATTTTACCGGAATCGTTCGCGATAAGCAAGGTAGAAAAATGAGTAAATCGTTGGGCAATAGTCCCGATCCACTTGATCTTATCACTGAATTTGGAGCAGATGGAGTTCGTGTTGGATTATTACTCACAGCACCCGCTGGTAATGACATACCATTTGATCCCAAACTCTGCGAAACAGGTAGAAATTTCTCCAATAAAATTTGGAATGCATTCCGATTGATTGATGGTTGGGAAGCGGAAGACGGACCAGCAAGGGCATCTGCAAAGATTGCACTCGATTGGATGCGAAGCAAATTATCAAGCACCATTAATGAAATTGATGAAAGTTTTGATCGCTTCCGCTTAAGCGAAGCTCTCATGAGCACCTACAAATTGATTTGGGATGATTTCTGTGCTTGGTACCTTGAGATGATCAAGCCTCCTTATGGTGAAAGAATTGATATTCAAACCAAGGAAGCAACGGTGATGATTTTTGAAGATTTGCTTCGGCTTTTGCATCCTTTTATGCCCTTCCTTACCGAAGAAATATGGCAATTATTGAGAGATCGAAAAAGCCCCGAAGAAGCTTTAGTTATTGCTGCCTGGCCAGCTTCGGGAGATAATGACTCCAACTTATTGGAGCAATTCAATACCCTTACTGAAATTGTTAGCGGTATTAGAAATATCAGAAAAGACAAGAATATTCCAAATAAAGAGTCAATCCGATTGATTGCTAAAAGGAAAGATGCCGCAATCAGTGTTTTTGATCCGGTTTTGCTTCATCTCTGCAATGCTTCTGCCATCGAAACTACTCACGAACAGGTTGAAGGTGCATTTTCATTTATCGTAGGAACGGATGAGTATTTTGTGCCATTTACAGAGAGCATTGACATTGAAGCGGAGAAAGATAAATTGAAAAAAGAACTGGAATATCAAGAAGGATTTCTTAACTCCGTGCAGAAAAAACTTAGCAATGATCGCTTTGTAAATAACGCTCCTGTGGCTGTTCTCGATGCAGAACGAAAGAAACAAAGTGATGCCGAATCGAGAATAAATGCAATTCGAGAGCAGTTGAACTCTTTGAATTGAGATAGCTCATTTTAGGGGGTTTAGTAGGCGAAATGATGGGTTCAAGATTGAGTCATTCCGTTGGAACTGATCTGGGAAACGGAATTCCATTTTTAGGTTGGAATAAAGATGGTGGTGATCTGCGAATTCTTCATTTTTTGGGAATTCACGCTTTGCAAATTCTTCCCCTTATTGGTTTCTTGAGCGATAAATAGTTTAAGTCTACTATAGCGCCTACAGTGCTTTGCTTTGGCTTTGTTTTTTATACAGCCATGTTCGTTTTATTATTGGTCGCAATGCTACAAGGACAATCGATATTTGCAATTGGCACTAAAACTTAATATGAAATGATTCACAAATCCCTGAACTAGAGTATTTTTGTGCCTAAGTCAACAAGACGATATCGCAAATGGCGAAGGGAGTAAAACGAGTTGAATTCGTAAATAGAGAAATAAGTTGGCTCGCATTTAATGAGCGAGTGTTGCAAGAGGCTGCTGATACAAGACTGCCGCTAATTCAGCGATTGCGTTTTTTAGGAATATTTTCCAATAATCTTGATGAATTTTTCAGAGTGAGAGTGGCATCACTTCGCCGATTGGCACTTTTCAGCAAAAAACCTACAGATGCACTTGATGAAGACCCTTCTGAAATTCTAACACGTATTCATGATATAGTTATAGGTCAGCAGAAAAAATTTGATTCTCTTTTTGCCTCTTTGATGCGTAATCTGGAAACGGAAGGAATTTTCAGATTAGACGAAAGTGGTCTCGATGAAGATCAAAGCGATTTTGTAAAAGGATATTTCAACGAAATGGTCAGGCCGCTATTGGTTCCTTTGATGCTGGATCCAAAACGCAAAATCCCGGAACTTAAGGACAGTGAGATTTATCTAGCTATCACTTTACGTAATAAAGGTTCTAAAACTTCTCGTTTTGCAATGATCGAAATTCCTTCGGGATTGCCTCGATTTTTAGTATTGCCAAGTCGCGGAGATAAACGTTATTTTATGTTTTTGGATGATGTAATTCGATTTAAACTCAAAAAAGTATTTGCCATTTTTCATTTTGATGAGATTGAAGCTTTTACCATCAAAATCACACGTGATGCCGAGCTCGACATCGATGATGATATTTCCCAAAGTATTATTGAAAAAATGTCGAGAAGCGTCGACAATCGCAAGAAAGGTGAATATGTAAGAATGCTTTATGATAAAAGTATTTCCAAAGATTTATTCTCATATTTAGTAAAAAATCTAGAACTCGATTCGGAGGAAGATTTGATTCCGGGTGGAAGATATCACAACCGAAAAAGTTTAATCACTTTCCCTGATTTTGGTATGCGTCATCTAGTATTGGATGATTTGCCGCCTATGATTCATCCTGCTTTTCGCTCTAAATCCAGCATGATGGATGTTATAAGTAAGAAGGATATTTTTCTACATTTCCCCTACCAGAAATTCGATCATATTGTTGATTTGCTTCGTGAAGCAGCAATAGATCCTTATGTAAGAACGATTCGCATCAATCTTTACAGAGTTGCAAATGCTTCACAAATTGGCAATGCGCTTATTAATGCAGCTCGAAATGGCAAAAAAGTTACCGCCATTATTGAGCTTCAAGCACGTTTCGACGAAGAAAATAATATCGAATGGTCGAACCGACTTCAAGAAGCAGGGGTGAAGGTGATATTTGGCGTGCCTGGGTTGAAGGTGCATGCTAAGCTGTATATCATTAGCCGAAAGGAAAATGGCAAAACAGTGAGGTATGCGCATATTGGAACAGGTAATTTTCACGAAAAATCTGCTCGCATGTACGGTGATAGTTCATTGCTAACAGCAAACCCTGAAATTACCAACGAAGTCCGCAAAGTTTTCCACTTTTTTGAGAATAATTACCAACGTGTTATGTTCCGTCATTTAGTGGTTTCGCCTTTTAGTACACGACGAAAATTTATGAAACTCATCAGCGATGAAATCATCCAAGCGAAGAAAGGAAAGGAAGCGTGGATCCAGATAAAACTTAATAATCTGGTTGATCCAATGATGATCCGAAAGCTCTATGAAGCCAGTCAGGCAGGGGTGAAAATTGACTTAATAATTCGCGGTGTATGTGCATTGATTCCAGAAATAAAGGGAATGAGTGAAAACATAAGGGTAGTAAGTATTATCGGGCGCTTTTTGGAGCATAGTCGTGTGATTATTTTCGCTAATGGTGGAGATCCCTTATACTTCATTTCATCTTCTGATTGGATGACCCGAAACCTCGATTTCAGGATTGAAGTGAGCGCTCCAATTTATGATAAGGATTTGCAAGCTGAGCTTCAACAAATGATCAATTTTCAGTTGAATGATAATCAGAAAGCGAGAATTATTGATGAGGGTTTGCACAATGAATATGTTCCAATAATATCCGGTGAAGAACCTTTGCATTCTCAACGGGCAACTTATGCCTATTTCAAACGACGTTTGGAATGAATACCTTCGGCCTCACATTTGATTAGCAAAGGAAAGTTTGAGACTAGCAGCGATAGATATTGGATCCAATGCCGTTCGACTTCTTATTGAAGAAATTTTTGAGGCAAATAATGATTACCATATTCACAAGGTTTCGCTTACCCGCGTGCCTCTGAGGTTGGGTGAAGATGTTTTTGAAACCGGCAAAATTGGGAAAGAAAAGGCAGAACAATTAGTAAATACCATGAAGGCTTTTTGGTTTTTAATGCTGGTTCATGATGTAAGACATTTCAGAACGTGTGCTACCTCAGCGATGCGTGAAGCTACTAATGTGGAAGCTGTCAGAAAACAAGTCAAGAAAGACGCCAATATCGATATCGAACTTATAACAGGAAAGGAAGAAGCTGATTTGATTTTTGGCAATTTTGGTGTTTCAGGATTGAGCCAAACAAAAAACTACCTCTACATTGATGTTGGAGGGGGTAGCACTGAACTAACTATCATTCGCAAAGGGGCGCGCATTAGGTCTATTTCATTTCCTATTGGAACAGTAAGAATGCTTAAAACCAAGGTGCCTGATAGTTCATGGAATAGAGTTGAGAAATGGCTTAAAGAATTTGCGATTAATGAGCCAGGATTGATAGGCATTGGGACGGGAGGAAACATCAACCGAATTCATAAAGAATGTGGAAAGAAAACGGGGCAATCTCTATCGCTCACAGAAATTAGAGATTACCGCCAGTATGTTGCTTCCTTTGATATGGAATCAAGAATCGTAAAATTAAAACTCAAACCTGACCGAGCAGACGTTATTATTCCTGCGGCTGATATTTATCTCAAAGTGATGGAAGCCGCCCAAGTAAAGGAAATTCAGGTGCCTAAAGTGGGCTTGAGCGATGGTATTGTGCTCGATTTGTATAAGCAATGGCGGAATGGTGAATTAGGAGATTGATTGCTTAGAATCTGCGTTCCCTTTGCGCCCTCCGCGTTTAAACCCTAAACCCCCATTTCGCCTAGAATCATCTCCGCGCCCTCTGCGTCAAAACCTCTGCGCCCTCCGCGTTTAAACCCTAAAACCCCATTTCGCCT
>JBDNHP010000124.1:0-4238 GCA_041688765.1 Flavobacteriales bacterium | reverse complement strand
CGGAAGCGAATAATCGTTTACAGTGAGAATTGGCAGATTGCATGTAGATTGAAGGTATTGAGAAACGATTCGCCCACCAATTCCAGAGCCCCCCATCCCAGCAATTAATACCGCTGAAGGCGTTGCGCCACGGCACATTTCAAATCTTTCTGAAAGATCTAAACCAAAATTAATCTGTTCTGGGAAAGACTCAATCAGCTCGTACATGGCCTCAATATTCATTATGATTAAGTGTAATTTACTGCAAATATCCCTTGTTTATTGGAGTTCACAAAATATATACTTGGAGCGCTTAACAATAAGATAACATGAGCGTATAAATCTAAAGTATTGAGTTGCACAAAAAATATTCGACTTTTGGCGCATGGAAAATATTTTCATCATAATAGTAGCAATCCTTTTCGTGCTGGCTATTTCCGACTTAGTTGTTGGGGTAAGCAATGATGCCGTTAACTTTTTAAACTCTGCATTTGGAGCAAAAGTAGCATCAAAGAATTGGATTATGGCTGTTGCAGCCGCCGGGATTTTAGTTGGATCTACCTTTTCCAGCGGCATGATGGAAATTGCCAAAAGCGGGGTTATTAATCCTGAAGCGTTCTATTTTTCTGATGTGATGATGATATTTCTGGCAGTAATGTTGGCCGATATTATTTTGCTCGATTTGTTCAACTCCCTTGGACTTCCAACATCTACAACCGTATCCATTGTTTTTGAATTGTTGGGAGCTGGCGTAGTGCTTGCCTTGTTCAAGACCATCCAGGGGGGCTATTCACTTGATAACATTGGACAATATATTAATGCTTCAAAGTCTATTGTAATCGTCACAGCCATTTTTATGTCTGTGTTTTTAGCTTTCACTTTTGGTGCCATAATTCAGTATATCAGTCGCGTTATTTTCACTTTTCAATATGAAAAGCGTATGCCTTATTTTGGTGCGGCATGGGGTGGCTTGGCTATGACAAGTCTTACTTATTTTCTCTTATTGAAGGGTTTAAAGGGGGCTTCTTTTGTTTCCGAAAGGGCTCTCGAATTCATTGAAGGAAACCAATCGCTCATTTTGATTATTTCTTTCGCTCTTTGGGCAATTATTCTTCATGTGGCCATTACCGTTTTCAAAAAGAACATCTTGCGATTTGTAGTGCTATCAGGCACTTTTGCACTTGCAATGGCATTTGCCGGAAATGATTTAGTTAATTTTATTGGTGTACCGATTGCCGGATTTGAAGCATATAGCGCTTGGCAAGCTTCAGAATTGGCGCCGGATGAAATGACCATGGAGTTGATGAAGGCCCCAGTAAAAACCAATTCGATATATCTTATTATTGCGGGTATCATCATGGTTCTGACGCTTTATTTCAGCAAAAAAGCTAGGACAGTGCTTGAAACTCAAGTAAACCTTAGTAGACAGGAAGAAGGCGAGGAACGATTTAGGCCTCATGGAAGTGCAAGAGTGTTGGTAGCAGTTTCCATTGGACTGGGAAGAATTTTGAAAATTCTGTTACCAAGAAGCTTTCAAAAAGCGAGTAATAAGAGCTTTGTTCCTGCTACCTCAAATGATGAAGGAACCGCATTTGATTTGGTTCGCGCTGCGGTAAACTTAACTGTTGCTAGCGGATTAATTGCATTGGGAACATCTTATAAGTTACCTCTGAGTACCACTTATGTGACTTTTATGGTTGCCATGGGCACTTCTCTTTCTGATAGGGCCTGGGGCAGAGAAAGCGCTGTGTATAGAGTGTCTGGAGTGCTCAATGTGATTGGCGGATGGTTTGTAACCGCTATTTCTGCCTTCTTGATATCTGGCGTTTTTGTTGCGGTACTAGCAATTGCTGGATTTAATGCCGTTTTCGTGTTATTAGGATTAGTAGCTCTTGCCATAGGACGAAGCTTTTTTGCACATCGCAAAAGCGAGGTGAAGAAAGACAAACGCAAAAAAGGAACACTTTTCGAATTAGCCAATAAAAAGTCACATGAACGTTTAAAGGAACACATGTCAGCTTCATTTGAACAAGCGGCTAAGAGCGTTAGACAGTCGTTGTTAGGGCTGATAGAAGAGAGTGAGTTAACATTGAAAAAAGCGGATCAGGAGCTCAAACTTTTTGAAATGGATTATCAACAAGTTGAACTCGACTTGTATAAGAGCATTAAAGATTCTGGAAAAAAGGATTTGGAGCAATATCATAACTATTTAGGGCTTTTTGGTAAAACACAAGATCTATTGCAATCTGCACAATACATAAGTGACACCTGCAAGGATCACGTTAAAAACAGGCATCTCCCACCTAATCGCACTCAATCAGAATTACTCAGAAAACTGAATTCTTCCTTGGAAGACCTTGGGAAAAAGGCCGCAAAATATGAAGATTGCAAGGATCTGATTAAGAAAATTGATGCTCTCCTCAAGGAAGTTCTTAGCTATCAATTTGAAGGTGTTCACGATAAAAGATTAGGAGCGAAAAATTCATTATTGATGTTCCGACTTGCAACTGAAATTCGCGAATTGAGCAAATCTTTGTCGGATCTTTCAGAATCTATAAAGTCAAGCGCGCCTAAGAAAGACTGATCTATTTGCTTTTCTATCTTTGCACTCCTTATTAAAAGGGGTAAAACTTTGCTTTATGTCACAACATCTTTCTGAACAGGAGCGCTTGCGCCGTGATTCGCTTAAAGAACTCCGGGATCGTGGTATCGATCCATATCCTGCTGCACAATACCATGTGAGTCACTATGCTAAAAACATTCTTGAAAATTTTCAGGAAGGAGAAGAAGTTTGCGTTGCCGGTAGAATGATGAATCGCCGCATAATGGGCAAAGCGTCATTTGCTGAATTACTGGACGCAACAGGCCGCGTGCAGATATACATTAATCGAGATGAGCTGTGTCCGGATGAGGATAAAGACCAGTATAATATTGTTTTTAAGAAACTCTTGGATTTTGGTGATTTCATTGGCGTAAAAGGCAAACTTTTTAAAACCCAAACAGGTGAAATCTCAATTCATGTAAAAGAAATCACCCTCCTGAGCAAAACACTGCGCCCACTTCCGGTGGTGAAAACAGATGCCGATGGAATAGTTCATGATGCGTTTAGCGACCCGGAGTTAAGATATAGAATGCGCTATGTTGATTTAATTGTTAATGATGGCGTTAAAGAACGTTTCATAAAAAGAACGAAGATTGTTGATGCTATGCGTCGATTTTTTAATGACAGAGGTTATTTAGAAGTTGATACCCCTGTTATGCAGCCAATTCCTGGAGGAGCAGCTGCACGACCATTTATAACGCATCATAACGCCCTTAATGTTCCATTTTATTTGCGAATTGCAAATGAGCTATACTTGAAAAGGCTTGTTGTTGGAGGATTTGAAGGAGTTTATGAATTTTCGAGAAACTTTAGAAATGAAGGGATGGATCGAACACATAATCCGGAATTCACCATTATGGAGATTTATGTGGCCTACAAGGATTATTTCTGGATGATGAATTTCACAGAAGAAATGCTGGAAACAGTTGCACTCTTTGCTAATGGCTCTACCGAAGTGAAAATTGGTGAAAATATCATCAGCATGAAAAGGCCTTTCCGTCGCCTTAGTATGATTGATGCGATCAAGGAATATACCGGAGTGGATATTGCTGGAATGAACGAAGTTCAATTGAGAAAAACCTGCGCGGACCTTAGAATTGAAACGGAGCCGAGCATGGGGAAAGGAAAATTGATTGATGAAATTTTTGGAGCGAAATGCGAAAAAAACCTGATTCAACCAACCTTCATTACCGATTACCCTGTAGAGATGTCGCCGCTTTGCAAGAAACATCGCGACAATCCTGAACTTAGCGAACGATTTGAACTTATTATCAACGGCAAAGAAATTGCCAATGCTTATTCCGAATTGAATGATCCTATTGATCAGCGCGAGCGATTTGAAGATCAAATAAAGCTTTCGGAAAAAGGGGATGATGAAGCGATGTTTATTGATCAAGACTTTTTGAGAGCTCTGGAATTTGGAATGCCCCCAACTTCGGGTATGGGCATTGGCGTGGATCGATTAGTGATGCTTTTAACTGCTCAGGAAACGATTCAGGAAGTGCTGCTATTCCCAGCAATGAGGCCAGAGCGTTTTGATTCTGGAGCTGACCGCAAAGGATTATTGGCCGCAGGCATTCCAGAAGAGTGGCTAGATGTAGTTGTGGAAGCCGGGTTTAGCTCCGTTGAGACCATCAAAGAAGCTAAAGCAACAGCT
>JBDNHP010000123.1:0-3055 GCA_041688765.1 Flavobacteriales bacterium | reverse complement strand
GGAAGTAGCAGGCGGATCAGGTGCTGTTAGAGCATTTGTAGAGCATATTTTGCATGAATGTAAGAGCTTCGATCAAGTACTTAACATGTACCTGAATCAGCAGGATTTGAATCAATAACATGGCACTCATTCGAGTTATAGGCCTGTATTTTCGCTGTTTTTTCAATTCAGTTCTACGGAAAAATAATGTTTATAGTCTGGCCTATACTGGACTCAGTCAATCTCATTCCTACAGGCTGCAACAAGGAGCCAATACTGACCTTTTGATTGGTTTTCGGTACCTGAAAAAAGCACTCGCCCTTTCTTGGAAAAATGCTGATGGAGCCATAGTACACGGCATTGGAAATACAGCCATTTTTGATGCCGCTGCCGAAAGCATGAAAGCACGCTACTCCTATATTTCTACCATTACCGGAGAATCACCCAAAATATTTCTTCATAAAGAAGATTTGGCTCTTCAACAATCGTTGTTGCAACGAGTAATCGAAGTTTTGTTTATGATATTATTTTCCTTGTGGATCATTCCATTGAGTATTGTCAGTTCTAAACGGGGTTCTTACGCGCTCAATTTGCTCGAAATAGTTGAAAATGCACGACTGATTCAGCATCTCCGAAAACATAAAATATCCAAACTCTATTATTTCTGCGGATTCAATAAAGACGCCAATTTTGCCGCAGTCTTGCTTCAAAAAAATCAGATTATTTGTCACAAAGTTCCTTCTTCCAATCCCATCAAAAATTTCTATCAATTTGTAATTGCAGATGTTTTCTCCTTCACTGCCCCTTATCAAAAGCAGGAATACGAACATTTAAAGGCCAATTGGATGGTAGATCGATTTGAAGAATGGCCGGTATTTCACTTTGAACAAATTCAGGGCATACTAAATAAATATAAAACGCCGAAAACCAATACTTTAGGCTTCATTAGCAGTGGAATTTGGCGACGGATAGAAAGAGGAGATAATGCTTTGGGCGTAGGTGAATACGATTCAGAACTCCGCTTAATAGCATTCCTCAAACTTTATTTGAATCAAAACCCACAAATTCAGTTGTTTATTTTTCTGCATCCAATAGAAAAAAACAATCCCGAACATTATCTGAAAGCACAAAGTCATTACCAAAAAGTGTTGGGAACAAATAACATTGAATTTTTTGAGCCTTCCATTCCAAGTTTCAAACTGTTTGACAGGGTAGATTTGAGCGTAGCTGCCTATTCCAGCGCCAATCTCGAGCGATTATATGCAGGTTTCAAAACATTGTACGCTCCATTGGGAATACGCTCAGATTACTACGCAGATTCATCGTTGAATAACATCGCAGCATTCGACGAAAAATCACTGGAGACCTTATTGAACAATAGCTTTGAAATGAATGGAGAAGCGTTTTTTGAACAAAATGAACTTCAGGCATATCATAATAAATACTACCTCCTACTTTTTCAATCCTGAGCGAGGCAAAAAACGTACTTTTGTCAAGCGCGCAACGCCCCTATCATGAGTATATCAGAAAACAATAAAGTACGCTTTGCCATAGTAGGCACGGGCAGTATAGGCAAAAGACATATCGCTGTTTTAGATGCAGAAGAGAATGCGGAAATAGCTGCAATTTGCGATATTGACGAGAATCTTTTGGAAGAACAAAGAAATTTGTACGGACCAATCCTGGCATTTACCGATTACGAAAAAATGCTCCATGAAATCCAGGCAGATGTAATCAATATAGTTACCCCTCACGCTTTATATGCTGAAATGGCCATTTCTGCATTGAAAAAAGGATTTAATGTATTGGTTGAAAAGCCAATGGCATTGAGTGTTACCAACTGCGCACGTATGGTTCAAGCAGCAGTAAACGCAGATCGCAAATTATGGGTGGTTAAACAAAATAGATTTAACGTTCCTATTCGTCTTGCCAAGGATGCAATAGACAAAGGCATGTTAGGCAAAATCTTCATGATTAAATGCGATATCCTTTGGAACAGATATCAGGGTTATTATGATGATTCACCTTGGCGAGGAAAGCTTGCTCAGGAAGGTGGAGCATTATTCACTCAAGCAAGCCATTTCATTGATTTACTTATTTGGTGGTGTGGAGATGTGGAACATGTTCGCGGATACCTCGACACGCAAAATCACAAAATAGAAACCGAAGACTCCGGTGCAGCAGTAATTCGCTTTAGCAGTGGCACTATTGGATCATTGGTATGGACCACCTGTGTTTACAATAAAAATTATGAAGGAAGTATTACCATTGTGGGCGAAAAAGGCACTATCAAAATCGGTGGGAAATACCTCAATAAAATTGAGTTTTGGGATGTTGAAGGCTATCCTTTGCAGGATGGGATTGAATATACCGACAAGCCCAATTCTTATGGCAAATACCAAGGCACTAGCTCCAATCATGACCAAGTGATAAAAGCTCTTATTGCCAATTACCGAGGGCAAAGTCAGGATGTAGTTATGGGCTTTGAAGGTATGCGCTCTATACATGCAATAGAAGAAATTTATAAGTCGCTTCGAAATGCCTAAAACGCTCTATTTTCTCGGCTCCAAACCAATTGGGTATCACAGTCTCAAATTCTTGAATGAAAACAAGGAAAAATTCGATATTCAAATTGCGGGAATTTTAACTAATGACAATCCACATTTTGGGACTGAATATGTATTAAGTAAATATGCCTCTGATCACGGCATTCCTGTATTGGATAATATAGATGATTTACTTGATAAGCCAGAAGTGGATTTCATTATTTCTATTCAATATCATCGCATACTCAAGAAAAAACATATTGACAAGGCCAGAGTATTAGCAATCAATTTGCACATGGCCCCTTTACCTGAATATAGGGGTTGCAATCAGTTCAGTTTCGCTATTCTCGATCAGGCTAAAGAATTTGGCACCACTATACATCGTTTAGAAGTAGGCATTGACAGTGGGGCTATCATTGCCGAAAAACGATTCCCAATCAGCTCAGGAATTTTCGTTAAAGAGCTCTACAATCTTACCGAAAAGGCTTCCATTGAGCTTTTCAAGGAAAATATTGAAAACATTCTAAAAG
>JBDNHP010000122.1:0-7600 GCA_041688765.1 Flavobacteriales bacterium | reverse complement strand
CAGCGGTTTAAATGGCTCCTCTGCATTTCTATATCGCCATAGCGATGAAGAGCGTTTTCACATGTTGAAACTGGTTAAATTCGTAAATGAAAGAGGCGGCAAAGCTTTGATACCCGCTTTAGAGCAACCGCCTAAATCCTTTGAATCGCTTCAACATGTGTTTAGACAACTGTTTGAACATGAGCAAAAAATAACAGAAGAGATCAACAAATTGGTAGATACTTGCTTAAAGGAAAAGGATTATTCCACACATAACTTTTTGCAATGGTATGTTTCTGAGCAGATTGAAGAAGAGGCACTTGCCCGAACTTTGCTAGATAAGCTCAATATGATAGGCAATGACAAGGGCGGATTGTACCTTTTTGATCGTGACCTGCTCAGCCTTAATACACAGGCCCCAAGAAATAAAGGCGGCGCCTGAATATAATCAGATTTATACTTGCTTTTGGATGCTAAAGGCTGAAAACTTTCGGGTTTTCAGCTTTTAGCATTACTTTTGATAAAGATCGGCTCGGAGCAATCCACCCTATGAAGTTACTCCAATCAGTAATTCTGCTTACGCTGACTTTTTTTATGTCGGTATTTGTGCTTCGTGCGCAGGACGCCTCGTTGGATGAAACTGATGTGCAAGCAACTTATAAGGCAAGCTATCTTTTCAATTTTGCTAAATATTGCGATTGGCCTCAAGAGTATAAAAAAGTGGATTTTGTAATTGCGGTTACAGGGAACAGCGGCGTACTTAAGGAACTTCAGGATAAATACAAAGGAAAACGCATTGGTAATCAGGTGATTGACGTTAAGGAGATTAAATTGAATGAAAAGATCGGATATCAGGTTCACATCCTTTATGTTGGCAGATCAGCTTCCAAGGAATTGCTCACTTATATAAAAACGTTTAAAAAATTTCCAACCATGATAGTCTCTGAGCAAGATACTGCGCTTGATTCAGGTTCGTTTATTAATTTCAAGGCCGTGGATGCTGTGATTAAATTTGAAATTAATGATACTCGCGCTAAGGAAGCGGGAGTTTTAATAGGTGATATATTAAAAGGCTGGGCTCTGAACATCAAATAAATGCAAAGATTTTTAGCACATATCTTTTTCCTTATAGTTCTTATCGGAGCAAGTTTTGATCTGAAGGCTCAACCTGGCAATGCACTGACCAGAGAGGCCATAGAACTATGCAATTCCGGGGATCTCATTAATGCAAAACTGACAATTCTAGAGGCCTTGCGCGATGAAGAAAGCGCTGTGGATCCTGAAACATGGTATGTGAAGGGCTATATTTATAAAGAGATTTTCAAAAATATAGACAAGGAAAGTCGCCTCTCGGACAATAGAGAAATTGCTGTGGATGCTATTTTGCGCTCTATAGAACTAGACCATGATCGTGTTTGGAAAGAATATAATAAAAAGGCAATCAAGTATTTAGCTATTTCCTTTTATAATCATTCGATTGATGTCAGTTCTTCTTTAAATAAGGAAAATCATGCAGAAGCAATTGCCTTATTCAGTCGTTTTGAGCAGTTATTTCCGCTCTATTCTGAGGTTGGTGATCTGAGCGCCCTTAAGTTAGATTTTTACGGCAGTATGGCCACCGGTTTCCGCAAGATTTATGAGCAGGATCGGGATAGGAATCTTATTTATTTGCAAGAAGCATTAATTTATTATGAGCGCATGATAGAAATCAAACCAGCGCATTATGGCGCAAACTATAATGCGGGGATTTGTCATTACAATCAGGCAGCATATAGAGCAAGTAAAATCAATTACGAAACGGAAATTTTTGAGCTCATTGTTATCCAAGATGAATGTTTAAAGAGTTTCAAAAAGGCTTTACCTTATATTCTGAAATCAGATGAATTAGAACCTGACCGCGTTAACGGATTAAAAGCCTTAATGGCCATTTATAGAAGCATGAATGATCAGGAAAAATCAGATTACTATTTTAATAGGATGCAGGATTTAATTAAGAAGGGTGAAATCCGTAACTGATTAAGAAAATATGGCAATTCGCTTCACCATAGCCCGAAAAATCGGAACAGGATTCGGATTGTTCATAGTGGTAGTTGGAATAGTATTTTTTCTCACCAATGATACGCTCAATGAAAGCAGGGAGATCAATCGGAAAATAAATGAAATCTATACCCCTTCTCTTCGAGCAATCGAAATCCTGAATCAAAATTTGATTCGCTCACACAGTCTAATGCGCCAGTGGGCATATATTCAAACTCGTCCTGATTTTAAGGAAAAAACAGAAGCTCTTGCGCTTTGCGCCGAAATTATACCCCACAACCTCCAAAAGGTTGATAGCCTTTCACGATTCTGGAGTGAACACAATCAAATACTCAAAGATAGTGTAGAGCACCACGCTCTAATTCTCCTTGAGTTATACGAAAATATTCGCAAAACCCTTCCTGAATTTGAGAGTTACGAAAATCCGATCAACCTGATGCAAGCAACTTTCTTGTTTGAAGAAGGTGAAAGCATGAGTATTCATTATGCCGCATTGGATGACTGCTTATCAGAACTCATTCGCGCACATCAGGGCTTGGTTAGTGATGAAAGTAGCGATATGATCAGCTCATTTGATAGACTCCGTCTCTATCTGGGTAATATCTCCATTTTTGTGATCATTGTTGGTATTGTAATAGCAGTTGCCACCTCGCGCGCAATTATAAAACCTGTGAATCGCTTGAAACACGTACTCTTTTACATGGGTAGAGGCATTTATCCAAAACAAGCGATGAAGGTTACTGAGGATGAAATAGGTGATATGGCTTTTGCATTGAACAGGCTGGTTGATGGCTTAGATCGCACCAGAGAATTTGCAAGAGAAGTAGGGAAAGGGAATTTTGGAGTAAAGTACAATCCTCTAAGTGATGAAGACGAGTTAGGGCATACCCTGCTCAAAATGAAAGAAGACCTAGCCATTACCGAAAGGGAACTCGAGAAGAAAGTAGAGGAGCGCACTGATGAGGTTATGCGCCAAAAAGAAGAAGTGGAGATTCAAAAAAACAAGGTTACCGAGCTTTATAAGGACCTTACCGATAGCATCAACTATGCGAAAAGACTGCAAAACACAATTTTGCCTACAATAGAGCAAGTGCGTGAAATTTTTCCGGAATCTTTTGTAATGTACCGACCAAAAGATATTGTTTCGGGTGATTTTTATTGGTTTCGAAAAATTGGAAGTAAGCAAATGTTTGCCGCTATTGATTGCACTGGTCATGGAGTTCCTGGGGCTTTTATGAGCTTAGTGGGATACAATGTTCTAAATCAAGTAACGAAAGTTTTTACTCGTCCAGCTTCTATTTTAAACAACTTAAACAAAATGGCGCTGGAAAGTATGCGAAAAGAAGAAGCAGGCCATACGGAAATCAGCGATGGGATGGATCTTTCATTTTGTTCAATAGATTCTGAAACTTTAGAGCTTGAATTTGCCGGCGCGTACAATCCTGTATATATCATCAGAAAAGCTGAGCTTAATACCATTGACGCAGACAAGTTTGCCATTGGATCATTTAGTTTTGGGGAAAAGGAATTCAGAAACCACCGTTATCAATTAGAGCCTGGTGATTCCATTTACGTTTTCACAGATGGTTATGCCGACCAATTTGGCGGTCCTCAGGGCAGAAAATTCATGAAAAAGAGATTTCGTGAGACGCTATTGAGCATTCAGAATTTGCCTATGAAGTCTCAATATGTAAAATTAAATGAGATTTTTGATGACTGGGCCGGAAACCTATCTCAGCTAGATGATGTTCTTGTAATTGGAATAAAAGTTTAAGCTTTTATTAAGAAGCGAAAACACTTTTATTCATCACATAAACCTCAACTGGATTCACAACCATCACAGGAATTTGAGGCTCATTTGTGATCATCTGCTGCTCATAACTACCGCCTAACATTCCCATTAAACTATTCTCATAGAGATTCATAATGGTTATTAAGTCAGCGTCAATAATTGTTGCGTGCTTAATCACTTGCTTTACAAAATTTCCAGAACCTTCCGCAACTGTTGCAGTACATTCTATGCCGCGCTCTGCCAGAAACTGCTTACCATAATTGATGTTGCGCTCCAGTTGTTTGCGGAAATGCTCATCTGATTCGTCGGGAATTATTAAATGCACTTTTGAATGGAAATAGGCCGCAATATCTGCCACAATACCTAGTTTCTGCTTGGTTTCTTTGTGAAGATCCAAAGGCACAACTATATCAGCATAGCCATGGTCACGAATCCCCTTTTCCTGAACAATGATAAAGGGTACAGATGAATCGGTTACAATTTTAAGCGCCCTGCTGCCGGTTATAAACTGCATGCCTCGTAAACCGTGCGTTCCCATAATAATAAGAACAGCATCAATTTCATTTGCAACACTATCGATATCTTCAAATATATTACCTATTCGTACAACGGTTTTAACATCAACCTTGTACTTGATCTTTACATCTTCTGCAATTTCTTGCAGTTTAAGTTTAGCCTCTGATAAGAGTTTCTTATCATCAACAATATGCAGAATATATATGGTTCCTTTAATCTGCCTTGCCATTAACACTGCATGATCAATAGCAGTATCTCCAACCCTTGTAAAATCAGTAGGGACAAGAATTTTCTTTTCATTCATAATTATTACTTGAAAAATACGAAGCAAAAGTAATCATTAATGCCGTAGGCCAAAAAATCAAACATCAAACCGGAGTATTGCATTATTTCCAAAAGCTTGTAGAAATGCCATTCTTCCTACATAAACGGCATGATTATAAGGCACATGACCCAAAGGCATTTCAGACACCACAGGAATACCTTTAAAAAGAGGCAAAATATTAGAAGCAACAATTTCTTCTGCGCTCATACCAAAGGCCACTTTGTTATCACGCATATCTGACATGGCTCCTATGATCAATGCGCTGAGACTGTTCAAATTTCCACTTCTAATGAGTTTCACCACCATTCTGTCTATATGATACAAGTACTCATCCAAATCTTCTATAAAGAGCATTTGATTGGCTCTATGAGCAAAGGAAGGGGTTCCGCAAATACTAAATAAAATGGACAGATTTCCACCGCTTAACAGGCCTGAAGCTTTTCCCTCCTGCCACACTTTCGCTTCCCATTCAATGCTAAGCAATTCACCAAAAAGTGCTTTTCGCAAAGCTTCAACAGATCGAGGATCAGTGGTTTTAAGATTAAATGCCATTGGTGCGTGAATGCTCTCACACCCAATAACATCGAGCAAATGCATACTAAGAACGGTCACATCACTAAAGCCAATAACCCATTTTGGGAATCGTTTAAATTGATTAAAATCTATCCTATCTATTATTCTGCTGGTGCCATATCCTCCTCTCGCGCATAAAACGGCCTTCACTTCTGGGCTGTTAAGGGCGCTCTGCAAATCGTCAGCTCTTTGGGTATCTGTGCCTGCAAACTGTCGGTCTGATTCAAAAAGATTCTTACCCAACTTTACCTTTAGTCCCCAGGATTCAAGAATTTTAATGGCTGGTTCAACTTCTTGCTCAGTCAATTTCCTCGCTGTTGATATGATGCATACCACATCATTGATTTTGAGGTATTCTGGACGAAAAGTCTTTAGTATATTCATAAATTGGATTGAATGATTGTGGCTATCTTTGCCGACCTGCGCAAGATAGGAATGAAATAGAAATTCAAGACAAAAGCCAAAATGAAGCAGCCTGCCCGCTATACAGTAACAGCCGCACTACCTTATGCTAATGGCCCATTGCATATTGGTCATGTTGCAGGAGCCTATTTACCTGCTGATATATATGTGCGATTTTTAAAGTCGAGTGGGAAAGAGGTTGCCTTTATATGTGGCTCAGATGAACATGGCGCGGCCATAACGATAAAGGCAAAAAAAGAAGGAATAAGTCCGCGTGAAATTGTAGACAAATACAATGCAATCCTTCGCGATAGCTTTATTTCACTTGGTATAAACTTCGACATCTACCATCGAACATCCTCTCCTGAACATCATAAAATGGCGAGCGACTTTTTTCTTGAATTATACAACAAGGGTGTTTTTGAAGAGAAAAGCAACGAACAGTATTTCGATACAGAAGCCGGTCAATTTTTAGCCGATCGATACATTACAGGCACTTGTCCTAAATGCGGAAATGAACGAGCCTACGGGGATCAATGCGAAAATTGTGGCTCTACTTTGAGTCCAACTGAATTGATTAATCCAGTTTCTACTTTAAGTGGCAATCCTCCGGTGCTCAAAAAAACATCTCACTGGTACTTGCCTTTGGATCGGTATGAGCAATGGCTCAAATCGTTTATTGAAAAAGGAGAAGACGATGGAATTAAGCATCATTTTCCCGAAGAATGGAAACATCATGTTTTAGGCCAATGCCGATCTTGGATTGATGGCGGATTGCATGAAAGAGCAATGACCCGCGACCTTGACTGGGGCGTGCCCGTTCCGCTTCCACAAGCTGAGGGAAAAGTTCTATATGTGTGGCTTGATGCCCCTATTGGCTATATAACAGCTACTAAAGTTTGGGCAGATTCAATAGGTGACGACTGGAAGAAATGGTGGTGTGATGAAGACCGCCGATTGATCCATTTTATTGGAAAAGACAATATTGTATTTCACTGTCTCATTTTTCCAGCATTGCTCAAAGCACATGGGAATTTCAATTTACCCTATAATGTTCCGGCAATGGAATTTATGAATCTTGAGGGGGAGAAAATTTCAACTTCGAGAGACTGGGCTGTTTGGATACATGAGTACGTTAATGAATTTAAAGATCGAGAAGACGTGTTGCGCTATGTTCTTTGCGCACTCATGCCTGAACAAAAAGACAGTGAATTTACTTGGAAAGACTACCACGACAGAAACAACAATGAACTTGCTGATGTACTCGGCAATTTTATTAATCGAGTGGTGACTTTAACAGATAAGTATTATGAAGGAATACTTCCAGAACCTGACTTGCATGATGCAGAAGCTATTGCGGCGCTGGAAGCAATAAAAACCATCGGAGAAAAAATAGGATCACTCATTGAGTCCTTCAAATTTAGGGAAGCACTAAATGAAGCCATGGGTCTAGCTCGATTAGGCAATAAATACATGGCTGATGCAGAACCCTGGAAAGTGATAAAAACAGATCCGGAAAAAGTGCGAAGTATTCTATTTGTTTGTAATCAAATTGCTGCAAACCTTTCGATTATTCTCGAACCATTTTTACCTTTTACGGCAGCCAAACTTGCTGACACTTATGCACTATCGAACACCAAATGGAGTGCCATTGGCAAAGATTTACTCAAGGCGGGCTGCCGAATTGGTAATCCAGGAATCTTATTCGCTAAAGTGGATGATGAGCTCGTTTCTGCTCAGGTTGAAAAATTGAAAGTTCGTCGTGAAGCGATGAAACAGAGTGGTTTAAAACCCGCAGAAATCAAGGAAGAAAGTAGTTTTGATGATTTTGCTAAAATTGATATCCGCACAGGAACAATACTCACTGCAGAGAAAGTTGCAAAAGCGAAAAAGCTCTTAAAACTCACTGTTGACATAGGATTAGAAAAGAGAACGGTAGTAAGTGGCATAGCTGAATTCTACGAGCCTGAGCAGAT
>JBDNHP010000007.1:0-16656 GCA_041688765.1 Flavobacteriales bacterium | reverse complement strand
ATATTTCCTTCAATAGTTTGATGACCGCTATTATGAGGACGTGGAGCAATTTCGTTAATCAAAATATGACCGCTAGTATCTAAAAACAGCTCTACCGCAAGAATTCCCACGAAATTCAAAGCTTCCGCCAACTTGATGGCTATTCGATTACACTCTGTCATTTGCTCCTTTAAAATGGATGCAGGAGAAACCAAAAAATCCACCAGATTCGCTTTCGGATCAAAAACCATTTCCACTGCCGGAAAAGCTTTTATTTCCCCTTGTTCATTGCGAGCTACTATAACGGCAAGTTCCTTGTGAATTTCAACCAATTCTTCAAAAACAGATGGTCCTTCCATCAATTCAGAATAATCATCACTATTCTTGAGCACCTTCACTCCTTTCCCATCATAACCGCCTTTTCTGAGCTTTTGAACACCAGCCTTCAATCCCGATTTCTCTTTTAATTCTTGAGCATCTGATGCTAGAAAAAATGAACTTGTTGGCAGACTATTAATTCGATAAAACTGCTTTTGCAATCCTTTATCCTGAATCATTTTTAATATTGCAGGATCTGGATAAACCTGCTTCCCCTCCGCCTTCAAACGTTCGAGAGCTTCAATATTCACATGCTCGATCTCCACTGTAATCAGATCCAAATGCCGACCAAAGGCATATACTGTCTCCTCATCATTAAAGTCGCCAACAACAAATTGATGCGCAAATGCAGCACATGGCGCATCAGTAGATGGGTCTAGAACTGCAACATGAATATCCAGGCTAATGGCTTCCTGTATGAGCATTCTCCCGAGTTGTCCGCCGCCCAGAATGCCTAACTTTAATTGATTACCGTAAAATGCTCTCATAATGTATTGCTGTTTGCAAAGATAGGTATAGCCGGATTATTGAAAACCAATTTCCTTTATTTCGATTTCACTATATTTATTGCCTCAATTTCATAAGATGAAAATCATCACTTTCCTTTTTGGAACCTTCAGTACATTGCTAACCATAGCCCAAAGTTATTCTAATATTGAAGCAGTAGAATATGATCCTACCGGTAACAGATTCTTTGTTTCTAACTCAAATTCCATTATTCAGCGCAATGCTGATGAAAGTTTAGAGTTCTTCGGGAATGCCACTGCTTCCCATGGAATGGAAGTGATGAATGGATTGCTTTTCGCCATTTCGTCCAATACTATTTATGCCTATGATCTGGATAATGCTTCAGTTCAAATGACCCTTAACATCCCCGGCACTTCCTTTCTGAATGGTATGGCAAGCGATGGACTTAACAGGATTTGGGTAAGCGATTTTGGCACCGGAAAACTATTTGAAATTGATGTTACCGATCTTCAAAGCCCACAATGGTCTGAAATAGCTAATGCTCTTGGATCTCCCAACGGCATTGTTTACGATGGAGAAAACAACAGATTGGTTTTTGTACATTGGGGAGCAAATGCTAAGATCAGGGGCTATGATTTGGCCACCGAGGAAGTAAGTATTCTTTATACTACCAGTTTGGCTAATATAGATGGAATAGACCACGATGGAGATGGCAACTTTTACATCGCATCTTGGAGTCCTAACCGGATTTCAAAATTTGAATCTACTTTCAGCGCTGCTCCAGAAACTATCACTGTTGGATTATTGAGTTCTCCTGCCGACATCTGTTATGCTCAAGAAACGGATACTCTGGCCATTCCAAATAGCGCAAATGAAACCGTACTTTTTGTTGGCTTTGGCGAAACAGTTAATATCGAATCAGAATACAGCGAGCATGGACAATTCACACTATTTCCAAATCCTGCTGATCAATATTCAGAAGTGCAATTTACCCTGAGTAATGAAGAAAATCTTGAACTCAGTTTGTATAGTGCTGATGGGAAACTCATTCAGAATATTATTCAAGGTACACAACCAAGAGGCAAACACCGTGTGATAGTGCCAACAGCTGAACTTTCTTCCGGAATATACATTATCAAAATAATTCATTCCGGTTTAACACAAGAATTGAAGCTGTTAGTGCGTTAATACAACGAATAAAATAGCTTATGAAATTATTATCAGTATTCATTTTCATGTGCTTCACATTCCAAATTCAGGCACAACAAGCTAAAGATAAAAAGACAAAAGACGATAGAGATTTCTGGGACCGAATTTATATTGGAGGAAATCTGAATCTCAATTTTGGCTCTGTTACCATTTTAGGCGGAAATCCTGTTATTGGCTATCGTTTTACCGAAAACTTCACCGCCGGAATTGGTGGCACTTATATCTACTTTTCACAAAACATACAAAATTACGGTCGTTTTGAAACATCCATTTACGGCGGCAATATTTTCGCTAGACATGTAATTACAGAGTCACTATTTGCCCACAGCGAATTTCATATTCTAAATGTTGAAAGCTTCACACTACAAGGGCCTCAGCGCGGCAATGTTCCTCTGTGGTATGTTGGCGGCGGTTATCGCTTGCCTCTTGGCGATAATACTTCCATTTCGATTATGCTTTTGTATGATCTAATTCAGGACCTAAATTCTCCCTATTCAAATCCTCAAGTTCGTGGCGGATTTAATTTTGGATTTTGAGTTGCGCTGCCAAAAAAAAAATTATTTCTTGCTTTTACTCTTCTCTTTTTTCTCCTTCTTCTGCAAACCTTCAGGGGCCGTATCACCTCCATATCTCAAGAAATAGTCATTTCCTAAAAAACGCATCTGACGCAATACATGTTGCTGACGTTTCTTCAAATAGGCACTGGGTTTTGCCGGATTACTTTTGCGAGGACTGGGAATGGAAGCAGTAATCATTGCCGCCTCTTCCTTTTTTAAATTAATAGCATCTTTTTTATAATATTTTTGCGCTGCAGCCTGAACGCCAAAAGTATTAACCCCTGTTTCTGCAATATTGAGATATACTTCCAGTATCCTATCCTTACTCCAAAATGTTTCAATCAATAGTGTGAACCACACTTCAAATCCCTTTCGCAACCAAGACCTTCCTGACCATAAAAAGACATTTTTTGCTACTTGCTGACTAATTGTGCTGGCACCCCTAACCTTCCTGCCTTTATTCTTTTCATTGAATTTCATGGCCTTTTTAATGGCGCCAAAATCAATGCCGTAATGCTTCATAAAATTCTGATCTTCAGAGGATACCACTGCCAATTTCATGGGGAATGAAATTTCATCGTAATCTACCCATTCACGCTGCTGGGATTCTTCATTTCTAATGCCCTCCTGTATCATCAAAATGGTAAATGGTGGATTAACCCATTTAAGCAATACTACCCACAAAACTGAAATGCCAATAAACCAAAGTGAAGCATGCCAACAAAAACGCCATGCCCTTTTTAAAATAGAGGGTTTAGATGAGCTCATTTAAATAGCCATTAAATAAAATTATTTTCTAGCTATCTTCTTGATAATGTCCGGAGAAATACCATCCTTGTGCAAAGTTACTGCTATAGTTTTCATTCTGAAATATGATTCAGACACATATTGAAATCCCTGCATTTCATTACCCACACCCCATGAGTTTTTGATAATAAAATAAAGTTTTCCATTTTGATCGTTTGCGATGCCTGTTATATGCATTAAATGATCGTCAGTAGTAGCATGTGAGTCGTAACCTTTTTGTCTCATAACCTGATCTACTGCCGGCTCATCCACCATTTGTTCAAACAATTCAGCTTTGGGCAAATCAAGACTTGGATAAATGGCAACACCATCTTTAAACGAAAAACCTTTTTCACTCACGTCTGCATCCCAATTCACGCTATAACCCTTTTCGATAGCATTTTTAACGGTTAACACAAGTTCATCCAATGGCAAATTCACAAAAGAACCTCTGGAGAAATTATCGGGAACTTCAAGTATGAAGTTTTCATAAAATGGTACATGCGAAAAAGAACTCAAATTCACATAATCATCCGCCTTTAAGCCCATAGCATCACGAAATGACGCAGGCGTGTAGCGCTTTCCTTCATATTCGAATTCCTTAGGATATGCTCCAAGATATGCATCAAGCACTGCTCCCAATGCATCATCCCATTGCTCCGATAAGCCTTGTCGCTCAGCCAATGACTTCACCATAGCTTCCAACAAAGCGTCTAATTCATCGTGATTGTGCTTACCTGAACCTCCTTGCAATCCGGGATAAGCCGACTCTGGCACCAAACCATCCGATTTCAACGTATTAATCACATCATGCCCTAAACTTCCTGGCCCAAATTGTGTTTTTCCCATCGCTCTTACATAAAACCAAGCCTTTTTAGGATAAGTGACCCTCACATTAAACATTTCCGACAAATCATGCTTGCCTTTGCCCATCCTAATCAATTCTGACTCAAGGAATGAAGTAGTGGCAAAACTCCAGCAAGTGCCCGTTTTACACTGGTCTTTAGCCTCGGTACTTTCAAGCGATTTTACAAGCTTGAATTTATATGGACTGGCATTTTCCTGACTGAGGCCAACTAAGGAAATTGCGGTAAAACAGAGGAGAAAAATTCTTTTCATACAGCGAATTTACGAATAGAGCAGATTAAAACGAAATATCTGTTTTCGATCCTGTCTGAATTAGAACACATCCTTTCCATAATATCGACCCTGTGTAGATTGTTAAATCAGTATTTAAGAATTTTACTTGAAATGTCAACTTACTAGCATTCGCGGGCATAAACTCCGGTTTCATATCCCTAATTTCATTGTATTTGTTCATGTCCAGCTATAGAATCAAGAAACTTAATGTGTTTGCGTATGAGATTATAAAATCACCATTGATGGCAGATCCTACACTTTTACACATTGTGAACAAACATTCAATCGCCTCCTCTTTTCATCCAAATTTGAACCATAATAAAGTCAAAGTTGAAAATTCAAAATCGCAGACCATTACAGAATTCTCATTGCGTATTTCGTAAAATCTGCTCAGCTCATTAAGTTTTAAAACACCAAAAATCATTTTAAACGTAAGTAAACGTAAAACTTACGACTACAAATATTCGGTGTTTTAGCTTTGCCTAGGGAAGGGGCGAGTTCTAATCCATAGGTATGAATTCCTACTATTCCACAATGCGCAAATTGCTCATAATTGTAAAACCATTCCAATGCTGTTTCGCTTAATATTGAAATCACAACAGAAAAGCAGATTGATCCGAGTTCTTGCAAATCTACAAGCTATAACAGTTTCTTCCATTCGGTATTAAATTAGTGCTAATCCATTCATTTGTGGTGTTATTGCTGACAAACATTTTCGAAAATATAGAATTAACCCTCAGATGTTTGCAATCTGAGCACGCCTGCAATATTTCAATGCACTTTTTGTAGGACTTTCGTTGCTTTGAGATGCCATATCAATTATGATAAAAGTAGCCGTCATTTCCGGAGGTTTTTCCGAAGAATCAATCATTTCAGCCAGAAGTGCTGCCATGGTTATGAATAATATAGACAAGCAAAGATTTAGTCCAGTTTTGGTCAAAATTGATCGGGAATCATGGACTGCTGAATGGAAGGAAACCTGGTACCCCATTGATAAAAATGATTTCAGTTTTTTGGTAAACGGCAAGAAACATCACTTCAATCTTGCATTCATGATGATTCATGGAACGCCGGGTGAAGATGGTATTTTACAAGGATATCTCGAGTTAATGGGCATTCCGTACACTACCGGTGATGTGCTGAACATGGCTCTCACATTTGATAAGTCAGCTACCAAAACAGCCCTCGAACAAAATGGGTTTATTACAGCGCCTTCCGTTTTGCTTTTCAGGGATGAAATCTTCTCTAAAAATGGAATTATAGCTAAAGTTGGGCTTCCTTGTTTCGTAAAACCCAATAGAGGCGGATCTTCATTTGGAGCAACAAGGGTGGATAAAGAAGAAGATCTGATGATGGCCATTGAAAAAGCTTACGGAACGAAAGGCGAGGCTTTGATAGAGTCATTTATTGCAGGTACGGAAGTTACCTGTGGCGTTATCAATTTTAGAGGAAAAGCCCGCTCACTCCCGATTACCGAAATTGTACCTCACAACGTTTTTTTCGATTTTAAAGCCAAGTACGAAGGCGCTTCTGATGAAATTACTCCAGCAAGACTTGATACTCAAGTTTATTCAGAAGTGCAACGTCAATGCGAAAGAATTTTCCAATTACTCCATTGCCGAGGTATGATTAGGGTGGACTTTCTCATTCAAAACAAAATTCCCTACGTGATGGAAGTAAATACCGTTCCGGGATTTTCTGAGCAAAGTATCATTCCTCAACAGGCTGCTGTGGATGGCATTTCGAAAGCCGAACTTATTTCAATGGTAATTGACAGTGTGTTAATCCCCTAATCTTTTAAGCGATCCTTGTTCTGCGTAACAAAAGACTTCCAGCCACTATAAGCATTGCCCGTACTAATGGAAGAACTCTGGTAAAAATGACAGAGCGCAACTGCTAACCCATCCGTAGCGTCCAATTCCTTGGGAATATGCTCTTTGGGGATTTTGAAAATTTGTTGAAGCATCGCCGCAACTTGCTCCTTGGCAGCATTTCCATTGCCCGTTATGCTTTGCTTAATCTTTCTGGGAGCATATTCTACTACAGGCATGTCTTTTTGCAAAGCGGCTGCAATTGCCGCACCCTGAGCCCTACCGAGTTTCAACATCGACTGAACATTCTTTCCAAAGAAAGGAGCTTCAACAGCCAACTCGTCAGGATGATATTGATCTATTAGCTCTGTAACACGGGTAAAAATATGGCGCAACTTCAGCATGTGATCAGGGTATTTGGAAAGATGCAATACCCCCATAATTATCAGTTCGGGCGTTTTGCCATTCGCTCTGATAAGGCCATAACCCATAATTGTAGTCCCGGGATCAATTCCGAGAATGATTTTCTCTTTCAATACTTACCTTTGACACGAAGGTACAATAAACACCAATGCGCAAACTCCTTTCTCCACTATTGATTATTATCTCAGTGATTCTGCCCGTTCTGGCCATAATTAGCTTGAGAAATCATGTGCTGGAGCAAAATATCAATTGGTCTCATCTTGCCCAAAATGCCTATGAATTATGGCCCTTGCTACTATTGGTAGTGTTGATGATGCCTATCAATTGGGCGATTGAAATTACGAAATGGAAAAGTCTCCGGAACACTAATTTCAAATCGGCAACGCGAGAAGTTTTGAGCGGACTTGGACTGGCTTTTTTCACTCCTAACAGAATTGGAGAAGCAGGTGGTCGCTTGATTGGAGTGCCGGAAGGTAAACGATGGCAAGCAGGTGCTTCATTTGTTTACTCGAGTCTTGCGCAATCCCTGTGCACATTATGGGCAGGAATAGCAGGCTTTTGTTTTTTCCAGCCGTTCAAAATCACATTTTTATCACAAAATATATTATTCATAGCATTGATATTGTCCATTATTTTAGGCCTCCTTCTATACTTCAATCTCCAAAAACTCATCGGTTTTATTCCTTTTGGAAGAAAATGGAAAGCCAAACTAGATCAGGTTTCCGAAATTCCAAATGCAATATTGCTAAAAGTGCTTTTACTCAGCATTTCCAGATATCTTATTTTCTCTTTTCAATTCGCGCTCCTCATTCAATGGCTTGATCCTACAGCAGCATTCTTCCATGTATTGGCAGGCATTGCGATCACCTATTTGCTGTGTGCGCTCGTTCCAGGCTCTGCCTTGGCCGAATTAGGAATAAGGGAATCTGCAGGTGTGCTTATCATTGGACTCATTGCCAATCCTATTGCCGTAGTGAGTGCTACCTTCATTCTTTGGCTAATCAATTTGGCCGGGCCTTCGCTTATTGGCACACGCATTCTCGGTCGTAATATCAATGCACTAAAGCCCTCTACTGTTTAATGATATTTTCCATAGGAATAATCATACTATACTGTGCCTTAATAATTTTGGCTTGCGTTGGACTATTTATCACTTCAAAATCATCCAATAATAAAGGTAAAAATGGCCATTTGGCAATAAGTATCTTAATTCCATTCCGAAATGAGAATGAAAAATTAATTGACTTAATTAATACTATTCTTCTTCAAATTAAAGGAACAAATTCAGAAATTATTCTCATCAATGATCATTCTGAAAATGATATCACTTCCCAAATTATCGCTTCATTTTCTGCCGAATCCAATCTAAAACTTTTTAATCTTCCCGAGTCGGAAAGCGGCAAGAAAAATGCCCTTACACTTGGCCATAATCAAGCCATTCACGAATGGAGAATTCATTTAGATGCCGATGTAAGTCTGGACGAAAACTGGCATGCTACGCTCCTTAATTCTCTATCCGGCAACCAATCAGCATTTATTGCCATGCCGATTTTAGCAAAAGGAAAAAACAATTTGCTTTCAGCCTTCGAAAAAATAGAAACTTTATCATTGATGGGTTTTACAGAAGCCGGATTCAGGCTTGGACTCCCCATAATGGCTAATGGTGCCAACATGGCCATAACAAAACATGCTTTTCAAAGTGTTGGAGGATTCAAAAACGATCAAATAAGTTCAGGAGATGATTCCTTTTTGTTGCAGAAACTGATGGAAGATAAGCGATGGAAAACAGAATTCATTTTTAAAAAAGAACTGATCGCTCAAGTTGATTGCAATACCAACTTTGCAACTTTCTTTGCACAAAGGCTGCGATGGTCATCAAAAACCAAACATTACAAGGCCTTTCCGATGCCACAATCCGCATTTATAATTGGACTAGCCAATGTTATTATGCCAATAGCCGCAATTGCTTATTTTGTAGAGCAAAACTCCATTTACCTGTGGCTCTTAGCTGCAAAAATCGGTATGGATTTTCTTTTGCTTATTCTTACTTCACTTAAGTATAAACAGGCAAATGTTATACCTTGGTTTTTGTTATTATTTCCATGGTACCCCATCTATGCCATTGCCATAGTATTTGCTTCCTTTGTGTATAAACCCAAATGGAAGGGTAGAACAATAAAAGTCTAACATGTCGGGGTCGAATTCTGAATACAATGCAAGCACTGCCTGGAAAAAATTCAGGCGTAATCCGCTTGCCATTTCAGGACTAACAATCATTCTATTAATTGTGTTGGTCGTTATTGCAGGGCCATTTATTCGGCCTGATGATAGTCCAAATGCCAATACTCAGGAATTATATCTCGCAAAACGCAAACCTGGATTTAGCACAAAAGTGCTCATTGTTCCTATTTCTAATTCAAGCCAAAAAGAGACTTGGTTTCAAGCTTGGATCAATGGGGGCTTCAAACCTGAATACAGAGAAATTCCGGGTGATAGTCTTCAGATTGGGGCAGAACAAATTGAAGTTTTTAGAAAAACTTCCGGGACTTTTGAACTAGTGGAAAGTGTAAAAAAAGAAGTTTATACTTCACAAAATTTTCAAGATGAAAAACTATTTAAGTCATCCTATTGGACAGAAAAAACTTTTTTGCTCGGTACCGATAAATACGGAAGGGATCTACTGAGCCGATTAATGGCAGGGAGTATTATTTCACTCGCCGTGGGTTTTATTGCTGTATTCATTTCACTATTGATAGGAACATTACTAGGTGCGCTTGCCGGCTATTACGGTGGAAAAACAGATAAACTCATTATGTGGCTCATTAATGTGATTTGGTCTATTCCAACCTTGCTGTTAGTAATTGCTATTACTTTCGCTTTCGGAAAAGGGTTTTGGAAAGTCTTTCTGGCCGTTGGACTAACTATGTGGGTGGAAGTGGCAAGAGTAGTTCGCGGACAGTTCTTAGGATTGCGACAAAAAGAATATGTGGAAGCCGCTAAAGCCCTTGGATACTCCGATTTACGAATTATTTTCAAACATCTTTTACCCAATGCCAGCGGGCCTCTTATTGTTATTGCGGCAGCCAATTTTGCATCTGCCATACTCATAGAAGCCGGACTAAGTTTTTTGGGGATAGGAGCGCAAATCCCAACGCCATCTTGGGGCAATATGATCAAGGAACATTATACTCTAATTACCACTGATCTTGCTTATTTAGCTTTGCTTCCCGGACTTTGTATAATGATGTTAGTATTGTCATTTATGCTAGTTGGTAATGGACTCAGGGATGCTTTTGATGTGAGGGCCTAACCCTTAATGTACAAATCGCAATGCGGGCAATTCCGGATGCATGGGAAAAACTGCAAAATACATCCCGGGACTCAAAAAATTCAAATTCAATCGCTCCTCTTCAAATAATTCAGTGGATATCAATTGCCCCTGGTAATTATAAATGTTCAAATATTCATTTCCTTCCAAAAGATTATTCTGATAGATATAACTAGAAGAATACCAAAATGAAGTTAATCCAGAATAATGAATTATATCAATAGTTTCTGATGTATCTGCTGGCCAAATAAGTTCAACAAATTCCGGACGGTCAATAAATGGGTTCCGATTATCCTGAATCTGATAAACGGCGTTATTTCTATCCTGTTCTTTTTCGCTAACCTGATCATTATCCGCCCAATCTATCAACATTTCCTTAGCCCAATAAACGAAATCACCATCCAACAACATAGGAGAACTCCAACTATCGGCAAAATCCATATATCGGGTTAACATATAGAAATAAGTACGCGCAAAATCGCCTTTGTATTCATCAATCGGCTCAAATACAATTCCGTTATAACCAGGAAAAGAACTAGAGCCAAGTTTGCTTCCATTGGAAGAAGTCCAACTAGCATTTTCAACCGTTCCGAACGGATAATTATTTCGGCGATTATTCACGTAACCGTCAGTGGGATACAATTGAAACAAATCCGAATTCATTGGGGTATTGCCATCAAACCAACTAGAAGGAAAGGAATGTTCGCGATTAAAACAATCCCCTTCCTCATCATAAGACCCGCATTGATCCGAGCCAAAATTGTAGTAATAATCGGCAATGTTTCCAGGCTGATCAGAATACATATCCCAAACCTTTCCTTCTTCATTCGCATCTGTGTCTTCAAACCAATTCCACAAGCTGCTGTACGATTGTATATCGTGATTATCGATAATGTTTTTCAGTGCCTCTCGCAGATCCTGTGCTTCCTGGCCTTCAGCGCTGTCATAATATCCATCGGGTATTTGGGCCCAACTATTCGCCGACCAAGACAGAATAAGAATAAATAAACTAAGAATTCTCATTTAACAAAGGTAGTATATCTGATAATGTTCAGTACAATAATGATTTATGATCATTACATTTACATACCTCAACCGAATTTTTGAATATACGACTGTATGAACTATCTCATTCTCCTTATTGGTTTTTGCATCTGTGTTCTAATCCCTAGCGCACTTAGTGCTCAAGATTATGCAGACACTACAAAAACGCAAGACAACCGTTTATATATCATCATCAACACGGATGGCACAGAATTCATAGGTAAATTGATTTCACAAGATGCAAGAGAAGTACTCATCCAAACCGAAAAACTAGGTCGGGTTTATATACCAAGACACCTGATTTCGGAAATGAGAGAATTGCTTCCCAATGAATACAAAAATGGGGAATTCGTGTCTGATGATTCATTTGCAACTCGCTACTTCCTAACTACCAATGGGCTTCCATTGAAAAAAGGCGACAGTTACGTGCAATGGAATTTATATGGTCCGGATTTCCAATTTAGTGTTTCGGATGATTTTGGCGTTGGAATTATGACTTCTTGGATTGGCATGCCGATTATTGGAACAGCCAAATATTCCTTCCATTTAGGCAAAGATTTTCATTTGGGTTTAGGCACATTGGTAGGCACTGGCTCTTGGATAAAACCGGATTTATTTTTCGCTTTGCCTTTTGGTTCTGCAACATTAGGAAACAGGAAATCTAATATTACACTTTCCGGAGGATACGGTTATGGTTCAGCTAATGGAGATGGTTCAGGAGAAGCACTTGTGTCCATTGCCGGACTCGCAAAAGTCAACAATAAAATCAGCATCGTTCTTGACTCATTTATCGTTCCAAGTTCAAGGGCAAACCTCGCCGTTATTGTACCTGGTATACGATGGAGCAACAAATCGGACAGAGCATTTCAATTCGGATTTGCAGGACTCTACTTTGACGGAGAAGTAGCGCCCTTCCCTATTCCTATGGTTCAGTGGTACCGAAAACTTTAGAATTATTGACAAGCAAATCGATGCTCCCTACTAACCCAAGGGTTCTAGTTTCACAATTTTGAATTTTCTTTATCGTTCACGATTCAATCAAAACAACAATCATGAACTCAAAATCTTTCCTTATTGTTCTTTTCCTATTCATAGGAATTCAAGTAAACGCACAAAACGTTGAAAATGAATCATTCATAGAGGTTCAAGGTCAAGCTGAAATGGAAGTAATTCCGGATGAAATTTATATACTGCCCACAATATCAGAACGCACAGAAGGAAGAAAAAAAATTGGGATTGAAGCTCAAGAAATCAAGCTCAGTGAAGGTTTAACAACAAAAGGAATTGACCTACAAACTCTCAGTCTTGCGGATCAAGATGCTTCCTACGTACCGGTTAAATGGAGCCGCAAAGATTTAATGGCAAGCGCATAATATCAATTTTAGCCAGCCGCATAAGTGGCACAACTTGTCCCGACCCTTCGGGATTTGGTTTTGCACCGACACACACAGCCGACCCTTCGGCAAAACCAAAAGAGCCACTTTTTGCCACCGCACCAAAGACGATTTCGGTTATATTAAAACTACCTTTACCAACACAAAAACGAATTTTAAATTAATAGAATACAAGAAATAAATGGCAATCAAAAAATCAGAATTATACAGTTCCCTTTGGGCGAGTTGTGACGAGTTAAGAGGTGGAATGGACCCAAGCCAATACAAGGATTATATTCTTGTGTTGTTATTTGTAAAATATGTTTCCGACAAATATGCTGGCGATGCTGATGCAATTATTGAAATACCCGAAGGTGGTAGTTTCAAAGATATGCAAGCGTTGAAAGGAAATAAAGACATCGGCAATCAAATCAACATTATTATAGGTGTTTTGGCTGGTGCTAATGATTTAAAAGGGGTTATTGATGTTGCCGACTTTGCTGACGATGATAAATTAGGTAAAGGCAAAGAAATGGTGGACAAGCTCACCAATTTGATTGCCATTTTTGAAAATCCTTCCCTTGATTTTAGTAAAAACCGTGCGGGTGGCGATGATATTTTGGGCGATGCTTTTGAATACCTGATGAAAAACTTTGCCACCGAAAGCGGAAAAAGCAAAGGGCAATTTTATACACCTGGCGAAGTAAGTCGTGTAATGGCCAAGGTGCTCAACATTCAAAATGCCACCAACAAAACTACTTTTTATGACCCAACTTGTGGATCAGGTTCTTTGTTGTTGAAAGCATTAGACGAAGCCGATGGCAAAGGCACTATATACGGACAGGAGAAAGATGTAACAACTGCCGCCCTTGCTCGTATGAATATGATTCTGCACGGACAAGAAGCCATTGAAATACACCGAGGACAAAGCACACTTTCTGACCCATTTTTTAAAGACAATAACGGGCATTTAAAAACCTTCGATTTTGTAGTTGCTAATCCTCCTTTTTCTTCGGTCAATTGGGCTTCTGGCTTTAATCCGCAAGACGACCTTTTTGGACGTTTTGAAAAAGATGAGATTGAAAGTTCAAAAACAGGCAAAGCAACTTATAAAACGCCACCCGATAAAAATGGAGATTATGCTTTTCTTCTGCACATTCTCAAATCATTAAAAAGCACAGGAAAAGGTGCTTGTATTTTACCTCACGGTGTTTTGTTTCGTGGAAATGCAGAAGCCGAAATTCGCAAAAGCCTTATTGAACGTGGCTACATCAAAGGCATCATTGGCTTACCTGCCAACTTGTTTTACGGCACGGGCATTCCTGCTTGCATTATTGTGATGGACAAAGAAGGGGCAGTACAGACGCACGGCAGTGCGTCTCCACAAAAAGGGATTTTTATGGTGGATGCCAGCAAAGGCTTCATTAAAGACGGAAACAAAAACCGTTTGCGTGAGCAAGACATTCATAAGATTGTAGATATTTTTAATAAACAAACCGAACTACCCAAGTATAGCCGTTTGGTGAGTGTACAAGAAATAAGCGACCCAAAAAACGATTTCAATTTAAACATTCCAAGATATATCGACAGCCAAGAAGCCGAAGATATACAAGACATTGCAGCTCATTTATTGGGAGGAATCCCAAATCGTGACATTGATGCTTTACAAGAATACTGGGATGTTTACCCCTCTCTCAAAGCAGTTTTATTTCAACCAAGTATCCGACCAAACTATTCCGCATTATCAATTGTCAATTATCAATTGTCAATTATGTCCCATCCTGAATTTGTGAGTTTTAGTGCCGAAATGGATGCCTTGTTTGCCGATTGGAAAACACGAAACACCAAAACTTTAAAAGCACTAACCATTGGCATAAAACCCAAGCAAACTATTTTCCGAATTTCAGAAGATGTACTTACTACCTACACAGGCAAAGCCCTGATGGACAAATACGATGTGTATCAACATTTGATGAATTATTGGAATGATGTAATGCAAGACGATTGCTATTTGATAGCCGTAGATGGGTGGAAAGCGGAACTAAGCATTATCAAACAAACCAAAACCGCCACCGTTTGGGACTGCGACCTAGTGCCAAAAACTTTGGTGATTGACCGTTATTTTAAGACAGAGGCGCAAGGCATTGCGTCTTTGGAAGCCAACAAAGAAGCCATTGCTACACAACTTACCGAACTGGAAGAAGAACACAATACGGAAGATGGCTATTTTGCCGACTTGGACAAAGTAAATAAAGCGTCTGTTAATGGACAATTGAAAATTGATAATGGACAATTGAAATCAATGGAGAATGGCAAATTGAAAATTGATAATGAGGAGCTAAAATTTTTAAAGGCTAAAATTGCTGTTTGCGAACAATACTTAAAACTCGTTGAAGACCAAACCGAAGGCAATAAAAAGATAAAAGAAGCGATTGCCGACCTCGACACCAAAGTAATTGAAAAATATGGCTCCGTACAGACGCAGGGCCCTGCGTCTCTTTCCGAAACGCAGGGCCCTGCGTCTCTTTCCGAAACCGAAATTAAACAATTGGTGGTGGACGATAAATGGATGGCAAGCATTGAACGCAGCGTAAAAACCGAAATGGAGCGCATTAGCCAACGCCTTACCCAACGCATAAAAGAATTAGCAGAACGCTATGAAACACCCTTGCCGAAGCAAACGATAGAAGTTGCCGAGTTTGAAGAAAAAGTAAATGCTCACCTTCAAAAAATGGGATTTGTATGGAGTTAGTTGCAGGATATAAACAAACGGAACTTGGTTTAATTCCGAGTGATTGGGAAGTAAAAGAATTGGGGCAATGCCTAATTAAAAATCCTGACTATGGTATAAATGCAGCAGCAGTGGATTATGACGATACCCTACCAAGATATTTAAGGATCACTGATATTTCTGAAGCTGGTAAATACTTGCAATCAACTAAAGCATCAGTAAATCATACTCTTTCAAATTTATATTATTTGGAAGAAGGGGATATTGTTTTTGCAAGAACAGGGGCAAGTGTTGGTAAAACTTATTTGTATGATGTAAATGATGGAAAACTTGTATTTGCTGGGTTCTTGATTAGAGTCAAATCAAATCCTGAAATACTTAATCCTAAATATTTAATTTACTTAACTCAAACAAAATCATATTGGGCTTGGGTAACTGCTAATTCAATGAGAAGCGGACAACCTGGACTAAATAGTAATGAGTTTAAGTCTTTCAAAATACCAATTACTTTACTTTCCGAACAAACCCTTATAGCCACCGCCCTATCCGATGCCGATGCCTTGATAAGCAGTTTAGAAAAACTCATTGCCAAAAAACGCAATATCAAACAAGGGGCAATGCAGCAATTGTTAATTGATAATTGTCAATTGTCAATTGATAATGGGGGTTGGGAAGTGAAGAAGTTGGGGGAGGTTTGCGATGTCTTTTCAGGTGGCACTCCAAATACTTCTATTCAAAGTTATTATGGGGGAAATATTTATTGGATTACATCAGGGGATTTGAATAAAAAAGTAATAAATGAGGTTGAAGGCAAAATAACAAAAGAAGGGCTGCAAAATTCTTCAGCAAAAATGATTAAACCCAATACAGTATTACTTGCAATGTATGGTGCGACTGCTGGCGTTTCTGCTATATCAAAAATCGAAGGAGCAATCAATCAAGCAATCTTAGCAATGATCCCATTTGACGATTATAATTATGAATTTCTATTTTATTGCTTGTCATTTTATAAAGATTGGATAATTATAACGTACACTCAAGGTGGGCAACCTAATCTAAGTGGTAGTATTATCAAATCAATAGAAATGGGTTTTCCACTATTTGAGGAACAAACCCGCATCGCCACCATCCTTTCCGATATGGATACAGAAATAACCGCCTTAGAAACCAAACTGGAGAAATACAAAAAGGTAAAATTGGGGATGATGCAAAATTTATTAACGGGTAAAATAAGGTTGGTTTAATGGCGAAATTTCAAAATAAATACCGCAGCGAATCCGCACGGGCATCGTGGTGGAATTATGCCAATGATGGGGCGTATTTCATTACCATTTGCACCGCAGGTCGAGAATGGCTATTTGGTGAAATTTCAAATAACGAAATGAATTTATCACCCATTGGCGAAATGGTTTATCAGGAATGGAATGTT
>JBDNHP010000121.1:0-23059 GCA_041688765.1 Flavobacteriales bacterium | reverse complement strand
CCCTCCAGCCCTGAAAGGGCGTCATCCCTAGCACAGGTTAATAGGACTATTCCTAATCCCATACATACCGCTCATCATATACTATATTGTTTTTTTCTAGCTCATTTCTGAATTCATCCTGAAAAGTCTTTCTTCCATGATGATCATGCTGATTAGCGATATAGGCAATTAAATTTTCGATTCGATTCGCTCCAACAGAAAAGGCTCCATATCCACCTTGCCAATAAAAATTTTTGTATTCTTCTCCTTTTGATTTCACCCATTTGGAAGAATGAGTTTTCACTTCCGCAACTAACTTCATTAGAGAGATGTTTTTATGGAGTTTACATAAAATATGGATGTGGTCTGTATAGCCTCCAATTTTTACGGGATAACAATCGAGTTTTTTACAAATTCCACCTAAGTACGAGTGTAATTCTTCTTCGATACTCGGCTTTATGAGCGCTTGCCTGTGCTTTGTACTGAATACAATGTGGATGTAGTTTAGGGTTAGTGATTGTGCCATGGGTTAGATATTTTCTTGAGATGGGCTTTGCCCATCCTTATGATATTTCGCCCTTTCAGGGCTAGGTTGGTTTAGTGTTTTGAGGAGATGGGCTGGGTACATACTTATGCTATTTCGCTCTTTCAAGGCTAGGTCGGTTTAGTGTATTGAGTAGATGGACTGGGTACATACTTAGGATATTTCGCTCTTTCAAGGCTAGGTCGGTTTAGTGTTTTGAGTAGATGGGCTGGGTACATACTTATGCTATTTCGCTCTTTCAAGGCTAGGTTGGTTTAGTGTTTTGAGTAGATGGACTGGGTACATACTTAGGATATTTCGCTCTTTCAGGGCTAGGTTGGTTTAGTGTTTTGAGTAGATGGGCTGGGTACATACTTAGGGTTTTTCGCTCTTTCAGGGCTAGGTTGGTTTAGTGTTTTGAGTAGATGGGCTGGGTAAATCATTAGGGTTTTTCGCTCTTTCAGGGCTAGGTTGGTTTAGTGTTTTGAGGAGATGGGCTGGGTACATACTTATGCTATTTCGCCCTTTCAAGGCTAGGTTGGTTTAGTGTTTTGAGTAGATGGACTGGGCACATCCCTATAATTTCTCGCCCTTTCAGGGCTTAAATAGGCGTTAATGCTAAAGCAGTTTCGCCAATCATCACCTCCCCCAATTCTCTCTATCCAAACTCCTGTACTGAATGGACTCCGCAATATGTTCCGTTCGCACATCTGATGATCCATCTAAATCAGCAATGGTTCTCGAAACTTTAATAATACGATCGTAGGCTCTTGCAGATAATGACAAACTCTCCATGGCTCTTTTCAAAATCTGTTTAGCGCTATCTGGAAGTTGGCAATAGGTTTTAATTTCACGAGAACCCATTTGCGCATTCGAATGCAGATCGTCCCTCAATTTAAATCGTTCGCGCTGAATTTCTCTCGCCGCAATAACCCGTGAACGTATAATTTCACTTTTCTCTCCCGGCCTGTCATTGCTCAATTGCTCGTAATCTACTGGCGTTACCTCCACATGCAAATCGATGCGATCCAACAGTGGACCTGAAACTTTGTTGAGATATTTTTGCACTGTTCCGGGTCCACAAACACATTCTCGCATAGGATGATTATAATAGCCGCATGGACAGGGATTCATTGCTGCTATCAACATAAAACCCGCTGGAAAGTCCACAGAAAATCTTGCCCTTGAAATGGTAACTGTACGGTCCTCTAAAGGTTGACGCATCACCTCTAGTACCGTTCGTTTAAATTCAGGCAATTCATCTAAAAACAAAACTCCGTTGTGAGCCAAAGAAATTTCACCTGGTTGAGGAATACCACCACCGCCAACCAGTGCTACATCCGAAATAGTATGATGCGGAGATCTAAAAGGTCTAGCCGTTACCAATCCTTCACCATGTTTTATTTTTCCTGCTACAGAATGTATTTTGGTGGTTTCCAGTGCTTCTTGCATGTTTAGCGGAGGAAGAATTGTAGGTAAACGTTTGGCTAGCATGGTTTTTCCGGCACCTGGCGGACCGATTAGAATTACATTGTGTCCACCGGCAGCAGCAATTTCGAATGCTCTTTTGATGTTCTCCTGCCCTTTTACTTCAGCAAAATCTACTAAATGATCACTGAGTTTGGAATAGAATAATTCTTCTACATCAATCTGCAAAGGTTCTGGGCAAGACTCTCCATTCAGAAAGGCTACCACTTCTTTAAGATGAGCAAATCCCATTACATCAAGACCTTTAACCACCGCCGCCTCCGGCGCGTTCTGATGAGGAACAATGATACCTTTAAAGCCTTCAGCTAAAGCCTGAAGCGCAATAGGCAAAACACCTTTCACCGGCAACATTTCACCGTCTAGTGATAGCTCACCCATTAGAATATAACCATCCAACGATGAGTACCTGATTTGTTCAGTAACGGCCAAAATACCCATCGCCATAGGTAAATCATAGGAAGCTCCTTCCTTTCGCAAATCTGCCGGAGCTAGATTGATGGTTATTCCTCTGGATGGAAATTTAAAATTACTGTTCTGCAGGGCCGTTCTGATGCGCGAATAACTTTCACGCACCGAAGAATCCGGCAATCCTACCAGTTGAAATACAACACCGGAGCCAAGATTGACTTCAACGGAAACGGTTGTGGCCGATATTCCAAATACGGCCGAAGCAAAGGTTTTTACTAACATAATGCAGCGCAATTTTGGTTTCGGCGCGCTGCAAATAATTAATTATATCAATTATTTTTTTCGATATAATCGATGAGAGAATGTATCACTTTGATATGAATTTCCTGAATTCTATCAGCATATCCAAACCAGGGAACTCTAATTTCGGCATCACATAATGGAGCAAGTTTTCCCCCATCTTTTCCACTCAAACCAAGTACTCTTATTCCCATTTTTTTTGCTACTTCCGCAGCTTTCAAAACGTTTGCAGAATTACCACTGGTAGAAACAGCCAAAAGAACATCACCTTCTTTTCCTACCGCTTCAAGATACCTAGAGAAAATGAACTCGAATCCGTAATCATTTCCGGTGCAGGTAATATGTGAAGGATCTGAAATTGAAATAGCCGCAATCGCTTTTCGATTATCCCGATAACGGCCGGTAAGTTCTTCAGCAAAGTGCATCGCATCGCACATAGATCCGCCATTACCACATGAAATAATTTTGCCTCCATTTTTGAGCGACTGAACCATTAGCTGTCCTGCCAATTCAATGGAATGCTCCAACTCATCTGACTGCAAAACTTTCGATAAAAGCTCATGAGCTTCTTCAAAATGCTTGCGAATACTTGTTTCTGCCATGGTATAAAGGTGCTAAAATTTTTAATGCTTTCTAGTTTTCCAGAAATAAAAAGGGATGAAAATCACTTCTCATCCCTTTATAAAGCATTAATTATCAATCAAATAAATTCACATCCGTCATTCAAACGTTTGTGATGATAAATTAAGAGCTTGTGGAGATCTGCCAAAAGCAGTCAATCCACACTTCAAATAATTGAGGTATTCTTCTTTATTAGGGGTATATCCCACAGGGTTTCCCAATAGCGTTCCATCAGGACTTAGCATGATGTAATATGGCTGAGAATTATTCAGAAAGGTATGCGTTTGAAATGTTGCCCATTTATTGCCAATTGTTCTGATCTTCTTTTCAACTATTTCAGTGCCATTATTGTATGGGTAACCCCCTTGTTGATCCTCAGGCAATTCTACTTTATCGTCCACATAAAGTGAAACCACCACGAATTCCTTTTCGAGAATTGCCCTGATGTCAGGATCCGTCCACACCGTTTCTTCCATTTTACGGCAATTCACGCATGCCCAGCCGGTAAAATCGATAAGAATTGGTTTGCCAAGCTCCCTCGCTTTTTCCTGTGCTGCATAAAAATCGTCAAACTCGGGATGAAATTTATCGCTGCAAATATCAGAATACCAACTATAACTTCCATGAGGAACACAGGTTGGGGGCGGAAATCCACTCAATAAATCATGTTCCCAAGGTTTATTTTTCAGCACTCCCGGTGCAATGTAAATGGTAAAAGCCAAAAAGATGCCTGCAAAAGCTAAACGTGTAAGGCCTAACTTTTTGATTGGACTATCATGTGGAAAGCGAATAAATCCAAGTAAATATGCCACTAAGCCCAGTCCCAAAACAGTCCAGATTAAGAAAAATGTTTCACGCTCAAGTAAATGCCATTGCATTACCAAATCAGCATTAGAAAGGAATTTCACGGCCAATGCCAGCTCAATAAAACCTAATACCACTTTCACGGAATTGAGCCATCCCCCAGCTTTTGGAAGGCTGTTTAACCATTTTGGAAATGCTGCAAAAACGGCAAATGGTAAGCCAAGTGCTATTCCAAATCCGCTCATGGCTGCAGTTACTGGCCATGGACCATTTTTCAAACTATTTCCCAATACGGTTCCCAAAATTGGACCGGTACAAGAGAAAGACACCAAGGCTAATGTGAGAGCCATAAAGAAAATCCCCATCATACCGCCAACACTGGAAGCGGAGTCCACTTTATTCACAAAACTGTTTGGCAAGGTGATTTCGAAATAGCCAAAAAAGGAAATGGCAAATACAACGAAAACCACGAAGAAGATGATATTAAGGGTAATACTCGTTGCAATTTCATTCAGCTTTTCAGGGTCTGTTCCAAAGTGGAAAGGCAATGAAAGCAGGGCATAGATTAGAAAAATAAAAAAGCCGTAAAGAAGAGCTTGCGTTAACCCACTTTTTCCTACACCGCTTTTAGTAAAAAATGAAACGGTGAGCGGAATCATAGGAAACACACATGGGGTGAGCAATGCAATCAATCCACCGATAAATCCGAAAATAAAGACCATCCAAATATTGGTAATGGCTTCTGTTTCTCCGCATTCCCCAACCGGATTAGTCAGGTCAAGGTTTTCAAGTTGTGGAATGATCTGATTGGGGTCAATAATAACAGCGCCTTCATCAGCCGTTTTTACTTTTCCAATTCCGGAAGATAAATCAACTTCAAATTCAACCAATTCCGGTGGCAAACAACGTTCATCATTGCAAGTCATGAAATCTACGCTACACTGAATTACAGGAGGAGTATCAACGTTATATCGCAATTTTTGTTTGAATTCAGGACTGCCTTCAAAGAAATCCAGATCCATCATAAAATTTGGATCATATTCTCTGATTGGAGTTCCTTCCTCCACCTTTCCTAAATATTCAACGCCTTCTTGAGGTTGAAAGGTAAACACTGTCGGCAGCGGGCCGTCTTCACTATCTAATACCTGAGCATAGATATGCCAGCCTTCTTCAACAACCGCTTTAAGCGTAACGAGGTATTCGTTGTTTCCAAGTGATTCAGAAAATGCCTTCCATATTACCGGAGTAAAAATTCCTTCGCCGCCTGCTTTAGCTCCAATCGCAGGGCCACCGCCATTTACGCCAACTTTATATTCCTCATCAATTGGAATAGTGCATTTGGTATCATCGCAAGCCATGAATGAAACAATCACATTGATATTGAATCCATCCTTCGAATTGATCTTTATTTTTTGTCTGAATTCCGCAGAGTTTTCGAAATAGCGAAGATCCAACTCAAACATGTTGTCATATTTAACTATGGATTTGGACTCCTGAGTGCTTCCCACGAGCTCATAACCTGGATTAGTTTCAAACGCAAAGGAGGTAGGGACAGGGCCAATCGCATCCGGATCCTCCGATATCTGCTGAGCATACAAGTGCCATTTGGCTTCAATCTTAGCTCTAATTACAATCTCAGCGGTACCATCGCCCTTATCTTCCAAACTAAGAGCCCATTCAACAGGATCATAGATTTGAGCCAGGCCTGTGGAGCTTATTGCAAGTAGAGCGAGCAGACTGACAAAAAGTGCTTTGATTCTCAACATAGAAAATTAATATTGGTGTTTCTTCAAAGTTAGGCAAACATAAGGCTTCACGAATTTCAATCCAGATTTATTCTTGGATTTTCAAAACTCAAAGTTCTATTTCTTCACCGACTGCAAGATTGAACTTTTTTCTGGCCCACCAAGTGACTAAATAGAAGAAAGGGGTATCCAAAAGAGCTATTATAACTTTAAATATAAATCCATTGATTAGCAGCGCTGAAAACATATCCCAAGAGATAGCTCCCATTCCACACAAAAGGAGCAATACAACACTGGTGTCAACCAATTGTGAAGTAATCGTAGAAAAATTATTCCTAATCCAAAGGTGCTTTCCCTTAGTGAGTATTTTCCAAAAATGAAAAAGGCGAATATCAATGTACTGAGCAATAAGATAGGCGGTCATGGAGGCCAGAACCGCGGCTCCTGTTCGACCAAAAACATGAGAAAATTGCTCGTCTGTTACAGGTGAAAAATCAGTAGCTGAAGAACTGTCTGCCAAAAGAACGATAACAAATACGAATAAAGACGCAATTAATCCGGCAGTAACCACTTGATTAGCTCTTTTTCGTCCAAAAATTTCCGAAATCAAATCGGTTATTAAAAAAGTGATCGGGTAAGGAATGATGCCTACACTAATGAAAAATGTGTATGACAAAATGGAGCTATTTCCTTCCGGATCAAGAAATGCGAGAGGTTGGAAATAAAAGAATTTCTGAAAAATTAGGTTGCAAGCCACGAGACTTGCAATAAACAAACCTGCAAGAATTAAGTAAAGATTCAGTGCAGAAGCTCGGTTTTGTAATGATGTGGTCATTTAATTCGAAATATGCGAAATAAATACAAATGGCCGGGGTGATTGTTATAAAATTTTTTGCTGTTTTGCCCTAAATAATTAAATGAGGCCATTTTTTTTTGCGGCGATGAAATGCGATTTTCCTGAGAGTCACAAGTAACAAATCAGCATGAAACGTGGCGAATTGAAAGGATGATCAAGATAATTCTTCCCATAACTTTTCATCGCAATTGTTGAAATCTACCGGGTAAAATTTACCTCTGTAAATTCGCCCTTTTGTGGCTTAAATTTTGCCATAAATGGCACTGCTGAGCGATTAGTGTTTAGATATTTACATCTACAATCAACAATTATGAAAACAATTATTACTCTTTTTAGCACGACATTCCTCTTTTTGATGCTGAGTATAAACCCGAATGAGGGGCATGCTCAATGCAATGTTACGGCCTATATTCTTGACTGGAATGGACCTACAACCTATTGCAGCGGTGACGGTAGCAGTGATTTTTTTGGGCCGGGAATTATCAACGTGGGTTACAGCGGACAAAATCAGGCATTTGTAATTACAGATGAAAACGGAGTTATTTCATACGCCGGAGGTACCTTTTTCACAGAATTTGAAGGCTCAGATCCTGGGATTTGTTATGTATATAGTTGCAATTATCAGGATGGTTTGATTGGTCTGTCCATTGAACAAAATATTGCCGGCCTAAGCGGTTGTTTCGATCTTTCTATACCAATTATAATTACCAAACTAGAGGCTGGCTGTTTGGATGTTGTTGCTTGTAATTACAATGCAAACGCAGAATGTCCTGGTGCGCCATGTTTATACAATGGTTGTACCGACCCCCTCGCATGCAATTATATTGCGGGCTGTGAAATAGATAATGGCTCTTGCATATACGCTGGTTGTGCTGATGCCTCTGCCTGCAATTTCGATCTTAACGCAGGCTGCGACGATGGCGCTTGCATTTTGCCTTGTCCTGGATTTGACTGTTCAGGAAATTGCATCGACCAAGATAATGACTTGATTTGCGATTATTTGGAAATATCAGGTTGCACAGATCCAGTTGCGATTAATTACAATGTTGCATTTACGAATAACGATGGCTCATGTATTTACGGAGATTCCTTGTGCGGCCAAGGCACCATTTGGGACGATCAAAGCCTAAGCTGCATCAGCGCTTGTGATAATCCTTGTCCTGCTGACACCAACACAGATGGCATCATCAATACCGCTGATTTATTGATTCTATTATCCGTATTTGGCACTATTTGTCAATAAAGCAAATCAAATACAGCGAGTTATTGGCCGTACAATTTCATTAGTTTTACAAAAAAAGAAATGGCCCTTTTGTTACCGGTAAATGGAATTAAGCCCCAATGGGGAGATGATTGCTGGTTCGCTCCTAATTGTACTATTGTAGGTGATGTTACTATGGGCGAAAAATGCAGTGTTTGGTTCAGTGCCGTTGTTAGAGGCGATGTAAATTCGATCAAGATTGGAAATCGCGTCAATATACAAGACCTCGCGATGATTCATTGCACTTACGAGCAAGCATCAACAGTGATAGGCAATGATGTTTCCATCGGTCATTCTGCCATTGTTCATGGCTGCACAATTCATGATAATGTGCTTATAGGAATGGGAGCTATAGTGATGGATCGGTGCGTTGTACATAGCGGCTCCATTATTGCGGCTGGCGCAGTTTTGTTGGAAGGCACCATTGTAGAAAGCGGATCAGTATATGCCGGAGTTCCTGCTAAAAAAGTGAAAGAAGTAAGCGCTGAATTAATGAAAGGACAAGTGGAAAGAATTTCGGGGAATTATATTAAGTATGCAGGATGGTTTAAATAATATATTTAAGTATTTATTATCAATCCCAAATTCTACTTTCCTTCAATTTAATTTTTTCTTCAAAGAAAACTTTCGTGCTTTTTTCGAAGGCAGAGGTATAATCACTAACATGAAAGGTATAACTCGCGGGGCCTTTTGCAAGAGCTTTGTGTTTTTTCAGGATTTCGCGTACCTCTTCAGCAACGCGCTGTCCGGAGTCCAATACCTCAACCCCATTATTATAAAAAGCTTCAACTTCCTTTCGAATCAAAGGGTAATGCGTGCAACCTAAAACCAATGCTTGAATATCTTTCAAAGTTGGATGTTCCAAATAACTATGAACAACTGCTTGAGAAATTTTATTATTAAAAAATCCTTCTTCAATCATAGATGCCAAAAGTGGTGTAGCCCTTGATGCTACACGCAGTTCCGGATTAAGAGCTTCAATTTTTCGGGGATATATTCTTGTTGAAATTGTTCCTTTAGTACCTATTACACCAATTCTTCCAGAACGATATTTTTTCGCAATATATTCCGAAACAGGATCAATCACATTAACAACGGGAATTCCCGGTCCTGCAACATCACAAACGGTTTGATAAGCATGAGCAGATGCCGTATTACAGGCAATAACGATCATTTTTGCGCCCTGCTCAATTAAAAAAGAAGTGATTTTTGCCGCGTAGTGTCTGATGGAGGATGCAGATTTATCTCCATAAGGAAGATGGGCTGTATCGCCAAAGTAAATTAGGGATTCATTAGGAAGCGCGGCTTTAATAGATTGCGCAACGGTTAATCCTCCTATTCCGGAATCAAACAAACCGATAGGTGCATTCGCTTTCATACCGGCAATATAAGGATCATTGAATGCCGAGTTTCTTCTTCAGCAAAGGCATTACATCTTCACCACCTTCGTACAAAAGCACGCCCTGACTGCTGTCGATGATATAAATGAAATTATTTTCAATAGCCACAGCTTTTATGGCTTCTTGTATTTTTTGATAAATCGGAGCAAGCAATTCTGATTCTTTCGCATCTAGTTCTGACTCAGCTTTAGCGGTGAAATCTTTCATGTCTTTTTCCATCTGTATGATGGCTTCATACTTCTGATTTTTCACTTCTATAGACCAATCTGGATTTTGCTGAAACTCCTCGACCCTTTTTTGATAATCTTTTTGCATTGTAATAATTGCGCTCTCCATTTCTTTGGCTTGAGCCTGAATCTGTTCTTCTACCACAGTACTTTCGGGCATTGCCATCAGCATTTCTCTACCATTGAGATGCCCAATTTTCTGAAGTTGTGCTGAACTAATGAATCCAGTTCCGAGAAATAATATTAGAATTAAATACCTCATGATTATTACTTTTTAGTTCCGCCTCGAGGGTTGGTACCTCCAGGCTGCGTTCCACCGCTGCCACCTGCCTTTTGATCCGTTCCACCTCCTTTAGCGTCCGGCTTTTTGTCCTCATCACCTTTAGCCCCTTTATCCTGTTCTATAGTTTCACCTGGAGTGAGTCCAAGTTTTCGGATTACTTGATCACTTACATCATGCTTAGGATTGGTGTATAGCATATTACTTTGAGATGATTTATCAAAAACCACCATATATCCTTTGTCCGTGGATACGTCCTTTATCGCTTCGTAAATATCTTCTTGAATTGGCTTAATCAATTGCTCGCGTTTTGCAAAAAGCTCCCCTTCAACACCAAACTTTTGCTTTTGCATTTCACGAGCTTCTTGGCGCTTCTGTTCAATTTCTTCTTGTCTGCGCTTTCTCATGTCTTCAGGGAGCAAAACTTTCTCTGCCTCATAAGATTCCACAAGTTTTTCAATGTTGGCGTATTTCTGCTCAATCTCAGCCTGCCATTGCGATGAAACCCTGTTCAATTCCGCCTGTGCGCTGGCATATTGCGGAATGTGTTCCAAAACATACTTGGAATCGACGTAAGCAAATTTTTGTGCTGCACCAATCAGACTAACACCGATCAAAAGCAGAATTAAAGGAAGTTTTTTCATGGGGTTTTTCTTCAAAAGAAAGAACTAATTTACAAATCACCAAGATTCATACCAATACTAAAGTGGAATTGACCATTTGCCATATTGACGAAATTTGGAACATCATCAAATCTCCATCCGTAGTCTAATCCAAGCAAACCAAACATCGGCAAGAAGATTCTTAAACCAACACCACCGGAACGATATACTTCAAACGGGTTGAAATCTGAGACCCTAGACCAGGTTTTACCGGCTTCTGCAAATCCCAAGGCATAAATTTGTGCGCTAGGATTTGGCGAAATAAGATACCTCAATTCAAGACCATACTTAGAAATAATATGTGCTCCGGTAGACGGCGCCAAACTCAAATCATCATATCCGCGAAGATTAATGATTTCACGTCCGTCAAGAATAAATCCCGACAAAAATACTCCACCTAAGTAATAACGTTCAAATGGCGCAATTCCTATGCCTCTATTAAATAATCCAAGAAAGCCGAAGCCTACTTTGGAGTTCAATACCAGTTTTTTATCATTGGTGAGCGGGGTGTACCAATCCGCTGTGAATTTCCATTTGTGATATTCAACCCATCTGTACTTGTCTTGATCAGACATATTGGCGTAATCCTTATTACCAGCAAATGCAGAGTATGGGGGAGTTCCTTTGAAAGTGAAGCTGAGGTTTGATCCGAAGCGCGGATAAATTGGATCTGAAGCAGAATTTCGCTGAATATTGATAGTAAGAGATAAATTATTAGACTCTCCATTAGCAAAGCTGAAGAAAGATCCAAAATTATTCAATTGAAAATGCTGATATGAAAGAGAGGCGTAAGTACTGAAATAGTCATCAGGCCAACGCAAACGTTTTCCAAGCCCCACAGAAGCACCTGTAATATCGAGTGATTGACGAAGAGGATTAGTTTCACCGTCGATTTTTCTCCTTTGTCCGTTTGATTGAATAGAATGTGTAACCGAAAAACTCAAGGAATTCGGTTTCTTTCCACCTAACCAAGGTTCTGTAAATGCAAGGCTGTAAGATTGAAAGAACGCACCATTAGATTGGGCTCTCAATGACATTCGTTGCCCATCGCCCATAGGGATTGGACGCCAAGCACCTTTCTTAAATGCATTGCGGATAGAAAAATTAGTAAAACTAACACCCAATGTTCCAACTACCCTTCCGGCACCCCAACCTCCAGAAAGCTCAATTTGATCTGATGGTTTTTCTTCAACCACATACGTTAGGTCAACAGTTCCATCGACGTCATTTTGCTTCGTTTGGATATCAAAGGCTTCCGGATTAAAATAACCTAGTTGAGCCAGCTCTCTTTGCGTTCTGATCACATCGGTTCTACTAAATAAATCTCCCGGACGAGTTCTTATCTCTCTGTAAACTACGTGATCGTTTGTTTTAGTATTTCCAACTACACTAACTCCTCCAATGCGGAATTGCTTTCCTTCGTCAATCAGGATTTCAAGATCGATGGAGTCATTTTCTACCAGTATTTCAAGTGGGATAGCTCTGAAATTCAAGTAACCATCATCTTGATATAGAGAACTCACATCAGTTCCTGCCATAGAAAACATAACCCTTTCCTGAAGTGCGCCCTGATTGTAAACGTCACCTTTTTCTATTCCAAGAATTTTGTATAATTCTTCAGAAGTATATTTAGTGTTTCCAGTAAATGTAATGTCGCGGAAATAGAATTTATTTCCTTCTTCAACATTAATTTGAAGTCCAATTGTTCTTGGCCCTGTAGAGTAGGTGCTATCACTTAAAATCTTTGCATTTCTGAAGCCTTCACTATTAAACTTCAATAATAGATTCTGCTTGCCTTCTTTGTACTCTTCAGGAACAAATTTAGAAGCTTTGAATAAACTCCACCAACGTTTTTTCTTAGTGTCTTTTAAAGCGCGAAGAAGCTTTCCTTCCTGCATTTGCTCAACGCCTACAAAAACGATTTCAGAAATTTTAGTTCTTGGACCCTTCTTTATATTAAATTCCATCAGCACACTATTGTCCACCGAAGGATCAGGAACCAAAGTAACCTTAGTTTGAACGGAATAGAAGCCTTTATCTACGAAATATTTATTGATCTGATACTCCGTAGAGTTCACAAGATTCTGGTTGACCATCATACCTGTGATCAATTTAATTTCTTCTCGGATATTATCGGCTTCAGATTTAGAAATTCCATCAAATTTGAATCGTGACATTTTAGGAACTTCCTGCACCAAAATATGCAAATAAATTTCTTCTCCCCGGATATCAGCCACATAGATTGTGATATCATCAAACAAACGTTGGTCCCATAAATTTCGAACCGCCTTAGAGATTGGTTCTCCCGGCACTAGAATTTCAGTGCCAATTTCAAGTCCACTAAAAAGTTTTATGGCTTGAACATCCGTGTGAGCAGCGCCACCAACGGTAAGCCCTGCGAGCTTATACTTTTTTGGATTTGCATAATCTATTTCAGAACCGATTTTAAAACCAGTTTGGGCTTCACCGACAGAAACCAACAACATTAATAAAAAGAAAGCGGTAAAATGCCTAATAAATGCTCCTGAACTCATTCCACAGTTAATTGTTGGCTCGTTTTTCCAAATCTTCGCTCCCTATGCTGAAAATCATAAACGGCTTTATAAAATTCTTCTCGTTTAAAATCCGGCCAAAAAGTTTCGGTAAAATAAAGTTCCGAATAAGCAATTTGCCAAAGTAAAAAGTTGCTCACTCTTTTCTCGCCACTAGTGCGGATAAGTAGCTCAGGATCAGGCATTCCTGAAGTACAAAGAAAGGACGAGAAGCTCTTTTCATTCAAATCTTCAGGCTTGATGCCTTGTTCCAGCATTAGCCGATAAGCGTTAACTAATTCCCAACGACTAGAATAACTCAAAGCCAATACGAGGTTGATTTTTGTATTGTGGGCTGTGCGATTCATTGCCTCACGCAAATTATCGCAGCAATTTCCCGGCAAATTATCAATATCCCCGATGGCAAGTAATCTCACTCCATTCTCATCTAAATCGTCCACTTCAGCTATAATGGTTTTCACCAATAGGTCCATCAGTGCCTCCACTTCTTCTTTAGGTCTGTTCCAATTTTCAGTAGAAAAGGCATACAAAGTGAGGTAAGAAACACCTAATTCAACAGCAGCTTTGAGCGATTCACGCACCGCTTCCACTCCATTAAAATGGCCAAAAATTCGCTCCTGCCCTTGGTTTTGGGCCCAACGACCGTTGCCATCCATTATAATGGCGACGTGCTTTGGAATCCTGTTCCTGTCTATTTTTTCTAAAAAACTCATTTCGATCGCGGCAGGCTCAAAGTTCACATTTTAAATGTGATCCTGAAAGTCCTTAACGTTTTTTCGTCATTTCCAGCAAGTTCCTTGTCTTTTATCAACACGAAACGATAGGGTAAAATTGGCAAAAGAATACCAATCCCGCCTTCCCGGATCGCCTCGCTGAACCCCAGCATTAGTGCCATCTGGACCTGACTGAACAAGACTTCTATCGGCCAATGCAAGAGCCAATCTTCCATTTTCTGCCAGCAAAGTAACTGGATCTATGTAGGTTCCGCTCACATCATCAATATAATCGGAATAAGTTCTGCGCATTCCCCACTCCAAATTAATCGCAATGGATCGGTAAACATTCACTTTAAGTCCGGCCCCCATAGGAATGGCAACCCCCGATGTTCTGTAGAGCTCCTCACCCAATGTGGTTCCTTGTCCTTCGGTGCCAAGCGGTTGAAGCTCATACCAATTATCATTATATTCCGCCTTGGGATTGGATGAATAGTACGACAAGCCCAAAAACAAGTATGGACTGATAATATCATCGCTACCAATCTGATAATCGAGATAATTCAACTCCATTTGAGCGCTAAACTCAATAATTTCGTTTCGGAAGTGCAGATTTCTGTTTCTCTGCCAAGCATCATCACTGTCTGAGTCATGTGCCTCAATTTTGCCGTATAGCAATGAGGTTTTAAATGACCATCTTTTATCAAGGTTATTTCTAAAAAGCAAACCACCGCCCGGTGATAAAACCCCGCCAAAATGCCGATAATTGATGTCGCCCATGTAATAGGCAGTCCCCAGCACAATACCAATTTCTTTCGATTTAGTATTTCGATCTTGAGCACTGCCTTGCAAAACGCAGATTCCTAGAGTTAGTATGGCAATTAGTACTTTCACCCTGTTACTAATGAAGCAAATCTCTGATTATTGTGTAATTACAAAATTGGGAGCAAAAATAAGCCTTTCAAGTGTAGTTTACGATTTTAGGCGAAATCAGTTTGTTTAATGCCAAAGATCTAAGATTATTTAGCCCGAAACAACATGAAATATGCCAGCCAATATCAATACAAATAGCTGTATTTCAAATGAATAGATAAGTTTTGCCGGCTTATCAATTTCTTCGATCAATTCCCCACATCAATTTATTTCTGATGGTGCTAAAAAAGTCCTGACCTTCAAGCATCACTAGATTCACCATAAAAGGGGCTCGCTCCAGTTTAATAATTGCATTTTCAGAAATGGTCCAGGAACGGGAGTCCAAGGTGAGCAAATGGTTCTGCTCCCTTCCTTCAGCGCGCAAAGTAACATGATGACTGTTAGATATTACCACAGGACGCACATTAAGATTATGCGCAGCGATTGGCGTAAAGGTGATATTCTCCGACCCAGGCATCACAATAGGTCCGCCACAACTCAGGGAATAGGCGGTTGAGCCGGTAGGTGTGCAAATAATTAATCCATCCGCCCAATAGGAATTCATATAAGTACCATCCACTTCCACGTGTATCGAAATCATGGAGGCAGTATCCTTTTTGTGGATAGTGACTTCATTGAGCGCAAATCCAAAATCGCCCAAATCAATTTGATCAGAACTTACTTTAATGAGCGAACGTTTATCGAGGCTATATTTTCCGTCTAAAATCGATTTAACAGCTTCATCCATTCTGGAAAGAGCAACATTGGCCAAAAAGCCGAGTCTTCCTGTATTAATGCCCAAAATTGGCAATCCGGTATCTCTTACAATTCTAACAGTATCTAACAAAGTGCCATCGCCCCCCACGCTGATCATCATTTGGCAATCAACAAGTTCAGCTGCATTGTTAAAAAAAACGGGGTTTGGGAAAAAGGGAAGTAACTCAGCCAACAATGGCTTAAGGTCTTCATGAAAAATCAAAGTAACATGGCGTTCTGCCAATAATGCAACTAATCGCAGCAGGTGTTCACTTCGGTCAATATCGACCATCCGGCCATAAAGGGCAATTTGCATATTTGAAGCAGATTCTAGGGCATAAAATTAGGAAATCATCAGATGGGTTGAACAAAATGCAAGTAGAAGCCTGTTCTTCCTTGACCATTCACCGAATATTCCAATCGGATTACACTGTCGTAATAACTCACTAAATCAAGTCCCGCGCCTAATCCTATCATCCATTCATCAGAAAGATCACTTTCGCTAGCATACAAACGATCCCAAACTCTGCCGGCATCCATAAAAACGTTGAGATAAGAAGCAAAATGCAGTCGCGTAAAGGTTTTTGGTCCAAATCCCAGATCAATTTCCTTTCGTGGTATCAAAGCAAACTTCAAATTTGAACGCCAAAGCGCAAACTGCTGTCCATCAATAACATAATACTCATATCCTCTTACATAACTAGAATATCCAAGGCCTTCTTGGATATAATAAGGCAATCGTTTTGTGGGAATGACTTTAAATCGTAGACCCCCTCCAATAAACCATCTTTCCGACAAGGGACGATAAGACCGCACAGAGACGGAGCTTTCAAAAACGCCGAGTCCATCATTGTTTACAATTCCCAATCCTCTTTGACTCAGTTCGATTTGAAATAAATAACCATCAAGGGGATAGGCTCTATTGTCACGCTTATCTAAATTGAATTGATAGCCCAATTTCAAATAACTAAGTCCTATTTTACCATTATTGAGGTAGGCGGGATGCAGGATTGCTAATGAATCATCCACTTCAACATCGGCAAGCGTAAACGCAACAGAATGTCGCACATAGAGGCCTGGGCGATAAGTAAATTCAAGGCTATAAAACTGTTCTGTTCGTCCGGGATTTCCGGGATCCCGGTAAAACTCTCTTTTATTATCGACGGTAGCAATAGTGATCTCATCTTGCTCTTTAAAACTGAAAGCGAATTGCATTCCGAGCTTTTGATCAGAGCCCAAGTAAGGCAATCGATATGAGAAAGCGAATTCATCAGTATATCCGAATTTCGCTCGAAATCTGAGGTCTTCGTTTCGCCCTCTGAAATTCTGCCTGTAAACCTCCATGCCCACATTCAATCTGTTGGCGTCGCGGGTTTCCCACCAAGTATTGAAATTAGGATCGGCAAATTCAAAAATAAATTGAGGCCACCAATACCATCGTTCTACCACGCTAATTTTTATAGTTGCTTTGCCTCCTTCCAGTAGTTCAGGAATTACATCCACAAAATTGAAAAGACGGGTATTGGAAAGAAGACGGGAAGATTCTCGGCATTTTTCCTCGAGCTGAATTAAAGTGAGTGTGTCACCTAATTCAAAACTCAGCTCCCTCAGCATGATTGCTTCTTGGGTGACTTTATTTCCTTCGAACCTGATTTCAGTAATAACAAAGATCGTGGACTCGCTCTGCCCAAATGAATTCAGGGGCAAGCAAGCCAAGCCAAATAGCAAGCTTGAAATAATATATGTGAAATGAAGGCGCCGAAGCATGGCGCAAATCTACATATTCAAATACTTCATAAACTCTTCATACCTATCACGAAGTTCTTCTGTGTATTTTGGTTCCATGTATGATTCTGCAACCACAAATTCATAACGATTGAAACTCTGAATAATGGCATTCAGGTCTTCTTTGTTGATTTTCAAAGTAAGCTGAACCCTTTCTGAATCGAGCTTAGTAGTGAGGGTAGCACTTAGGATTTTCGCGTCGTTCCCTTCTACTATTTGAGCAATTTTGGTGAGCGAATAATCTTTAGCATTCATTTCGAGTTCCAATACTCCACCATTGGAAAAAACGGCCTGAGTCTTGGCCAGGGCCTGAATCAGGTCAGTTGCCCGAACTGATCCCAGGTATTGAAATTTTTCATTAATAACGGGAAGAAGAGTAAGGCGTTGATCAGACATAATTCTCAACGCATCATAAATATGACGACGGCTGTCCAATGCAATCATAGGAAAATTATGACTACAATTGAAGAAAGGAGCTGTGGGTTGTTCCATTGTAAGCACCTCTTCTTCACTTAATAGTCCGATAAACATGCCATCCTGAACTACCGGCAAATGATGTACATCATATTGCTCCATGTAATTGAGTGCATTTACACCGTTATCTCCGAGACCTAGCTCAGGAACGTCTTGATTTGTTATGTCCAGCAATTTCATACCCTACATTCAACTAATATCCTGCCAAAAAGGTTTATACCCAATACAAATAAAACGGCTGTTTCCCTAAAACCGACTTGCAGTCTTTTAAGTTATTAACTTTGAAGCCTACAAATCCATAATGGTAAAACTTAGCGTTAACATCAACAAAATTGCCACTTTGCGAAATGCTAGAGGGGGCAATATTCCCGACGTAATACGAGCAGCAATTGATATTCAGGCTTTTGGAGCGGATGGGATAACGGTTCATCCCCGTCCAGACCAAAGACATATCACTTATGAAGACGTAAGAAAACTACGTACGGTTGTCTCTACAGAATTTAATGTGGAAGGATTTCCTTCGTCCGGTTTTATGGATTTAGTTCTATGTGTTAAGCCTGAACAAGTTACCCTTGTTCCCGACCCACCCGGGGCTGTAACGTCAAACGCAGGCTGGGATACGAAAAGGCATGGGGATGAATTAAAATCGATCATTTCGCAATTAAAGAGTGCCGGTATAAGAAGTTCTATTTTTGTTGGAACGGATGCAGATATGCTCCGAGCCGCCAAATTAACAGGAACAGACCGAATTGAATTTTACACCGAGCCGTACGCTCTGCAATTCCCTGAGAATGCAGAATTGGCGATTTCGGATTTTAGGAAAGCGGCCGTTTTGGCAAATGAGTTAGGGCTTGGAATTAATGCGGGTCATGATCTCAATTTGGAAAATCTAGCATTCTTTGCCCAAGAAATTCCCGGCTTGTTGGAAGTAAGTATAGGTCACGCATTGATTAGTGATGCCTTGTATTTCGGATTAAGCAATGTTGTTCAAATGTATAAGAAGAGATTGTTATGAATTTATTTTATAAAGAGTTCGGTTCAGGAGAGGTGATGATCATTTTACATGGCCTTTTTGGCTCCTCAGATAATTGGCAAACCTTGGCCAAAGATTATGCAGAAGATTATCGTGTTATCCTAGTTGATCAGCGAAATCACGGTCGATCACCACGCGCAGAGAGCAACAGCTATGACGATATGGCTCAGGATTTATTGGAATTGATGGATTCCCTTCAAATTAAATCGGGCCATATTCTTGGTCATTCCATGGGGGGGAAAACGGCAATGCGCTTTTCACAGCTATATCCGGATAGACTAAAAAGTTTGATTGTAATTGATATTGCTCCTATTGCGTATCCCCCTCATCATAAAGATGTATTGGCAGCTTTTCACGCTATCCAACTTGATGCTATTCAGTCCAGAAAAGAGGCAGAGGATATTGTAGAGCGATTTCTGCCGGATCCTACCGTAGCTCTTTTTATTTTAAAGAATTTATATAGAGATGAAAATCAGCACTTTGCTTGGAGAATGAATTTGCCGGTTCTCGAAGCAGAAATGACAAAGATTTTGGAGGCTCTTCCAGAAATAAAGGTTAACGTTCCCACTCTTTTCATGCGTGGGCAGCGTTCGGGTTATATCAATCATGAAACGATGCCTATTTTAAAAGCTCGTTTTCCACAAGCCGTTATTGTTACCATAAGCGATTCATCTCATTGGATTCATGCTGAAAATCCGGAGGAGTTTAGCGATCGTTTGATGCATTTTTTGAAGGGTCTTTGATTGCTGAAATTCGGGGTTTTGAGAATGTGAATTTTTATGTTGACGATGAAAATTCGGGTTTGGGTAACCAATACAACGCAATCGATTCAGAGACGCAAGGCATTGCGTCAATATCGTAGAGACGCAAGCATTGCGACCATATCTTAGAGACGCAAGGCATTGCGACCATATCGTAGAGACGCAAGCATTGCGTCTCTACCGCATTTACAATTACCAACCTCTTCTAACCATTGAAATATAGGCCGGTTCATTGAGGTTTTGCTCCAGACCTAAACTAACTAAGGACACCGTGTTCTGAGCCATACGATCTATTCTGAAATGTAGTTTCATCGGTTTATCATTGAAAGACCTTCCCTCGTATTGATAGAAATACATGATAAAATCAGTTCCTTCTACAAGCCAGGTTCCCTGAGAATCTGGAGTGGCATTTCGATTCCAAGGCACGATAAAAAAAGTACCATCATTTGAAATGCTCCAAACCTCGTTTACCATTCTATGTTCCGCGCGCCCTGAAACCGACCAAGTGCCGCTTGGATTCCAGGTATTCACTTGAACAGTAAAAACAGTTTCTTGCGCATTTGTTTGAAAGCAATGCATAAGACTAATTATAACCAGTATTCCTCTTGTCTTTTTGACCACACTACACATAGTCAATGTAAATTTATATGCAATATATAACGTGATTAGGCTAAATGGATTATCCAACTGAGTAAAATGATGGTTGGAAGTTGCAAAAATCTCTTATTGCCTTTAGAAAAAAATCATAGCGAGTCGAATCAAGCTATTTTAATGAGGGCAAAAGAGAAGAATACCAACACTCCATTTTTTCTAAATGCACCCTTTAAAATATACCTTAAGTCTTTTACACATTAAACCATAAACTAAACTAGAAAATATGAAGAGCATACTTGTCCCCATTTTTCTATTCGCTATAGTTGCAAAAGCACAAGATATTAGTTCAGATCTGCTAATACATTTTCCTGTTTCAGGCAGTATAGAAGATATAACCGGCAACTCCACTTTAGTGCTTTCAGGTACTGAAACGCTTAGCGATGATCCCTTTTGAAATTCAGAATGTGCCGTTGAGTTTAGGGGTTTAAATACAGAATACATCAATATAGCCCAAAATGCCAATAACGGATGGCAATACGGGGAACCCATTACCATTAGTCTCTGGTTTAGAGTATTAAATATGATCCCCGGGGATTTTGAAGTACTGTGTGCATCAGGAGAAACAAATTGGGGAGAAGGTTTTGGAGTGGCCCTTTATGACGTAAATACTCCTCTCGGGGTTGCCAATGATTGGTTGAGCTGGGACAATGATTGGAATTCTGGTATGATCTTACATACTGACACTATCAATTGGCACCATTTAGCCATTACTGCAGATGATCAATACAATGCTGTATTATATAGAGATAATGTAATACGTAATTATTCAAACATCACCAATAAGAATATCATCCCGGAAATTGCCTTTGACTATGTTGTAGGACACAGCTACAGGGGCGAACTAGATGATATTCGAATATACAAAAGGACGCTAACAGCAGTAGAAATTGAATTAATTTCATGCAGGAATCCACTTGTGAAATAACAAATACTATTACTCCCCAAGCAGCTAAAACAAGAGATTTCGCAATTTGCCCTAATCCTGCCATTGATTTCATACAGATTGAAAGTGCAGACGGATCCCTAATGAATGTTACAATATACATCCTATGCGGTAGCGTTGTAAAGAGAATTCCTAACTACTTAGGCAGCTCCAAAATTGATGTAAATGACCTTAATAAAGGCATTTATTTTGTGAGTCTTTTCACTGAAAAATCAGGACTCCTAACATACAAATTGTTGATAGATTAAGCCCCTGAGAACCATCCGTGGTTCTTACCTAAAATCGGATTAATGCTTACCGAAAATTAAAAATTTCGGATTGCTCGAACCCGATAATTATTGTCTTTAAAGTAGGTTGAGGCTGTACCATCGGTGAATAGCACTAACCAACCCGTTGTATTACTAGCTTGACTTGAAGTCCAGTATGTTCCTGTAGCAAAACCACCAATTTGAGCCCGATACTGATACATTAAAAGCAATTCGTCACGGGTCGGCAGATACCAGTCTGTATATCCGTTATAATCTAAATCGTAACATATTTTTGCGGCAATGCCTAAGTCTGTGCAACTGGCATAAATTGCTTCCGTGCTATTGAGTCCTCCGCCAATAACTAGCGTGGTACCGCCAATATTTTGACCTTCGCAACCCCAAGGTGCACCTATGCTCTGATCGGTTTGTGCAGCTACTATACCTCCTCCATTTCCATCGAGATAGATCACAATTCCACCTTCAAAATAATCACCAATTTCTAAAGGCTCTGGAGGGCACTCACCCCAAGTTGGAACACCATCACAAAAAGTAAGTGTTTGACCATTCAGCCCTGGAGCCACCGCTACCCAATCAGTTCCATCCCAATACATCATTTCACCGGCAGATGTTCCATCACGAAAAGTACCTTGCTCTCCTTGAGGACCAATGGGACCTTGTGGGCCTGCGGGACCCACTGGACCTTGAGGGCCAACAGCACCTTGCACTCCAGCTAATCCTTGTGGGCCTTGTGGACCTTGTGGACCAGGCGTTGAAGAGCCTGAATCCGAAGCATATAGTGCATAAGGAACACTTAATAATTGCGTAGAGCCCGAAATGGAATAATTATTTCCTCCCTCGGGATCCATTTCCGAACGTAAATAATACATGCCTGTGGACCAATCAATATTTGAAATATTACCAGATAATACTGTCCCATCACCCAAAGCAACCGCAACTAAACCGTTAACATTAGATTCAGGCTGCTGAGATTCTTGATAAACGATTGGCCCATCAGGAGCATCGGCTAATAAAGTCAATCGTAGTCCAATTTCAGATTCAGTTACTAATTGTCCTTGAGCATTTCTAATAACCGCTTGAAAGCTCATTTTTTGCGGTGCTTGAGCAAGAGCATTTAAAGCCAAAGTGCTCAGGAACAATAAAATACAATTTCTCATGCTAGAATTTTATAATTTTCATAATGTTTTGGCGACCATTCTCGTCTGAAATGCGCACATAGTATGACCCTTGCGCCCATTCAACTGAAGATACTATTGTTTGCCACTGAACAAGCATTGCAGCCTCAATTAGCCGGCCATCAGCAGCAAATATTTGAAATGTCAAAGTTCCATTGTTCGCTTCAGGAATTTTGATCGTGAAAGCGTCATTCGTAGGGTTAGGAAATACTATTGCACCTAATGAAATTGAATTCGAGGTAACACTGGTAACAACGGAAATTTCATAGGGTTGTTGAACACCTTGACTCATGCTGTAATCCATTGCACTGGCAAAAATAAAGTCGGTTTGTCCAAGACTCACAGAAGCTTGTCCACCAATGCCGGAAAGCTGTTGGCCAGTGGTCATCACTCCTTGCTGTGCGTAAAAATCTAAAGCACAATGCATTACTATAATTAAGACGGAGATTTTCATTTTAGTTTTCGTGTTTAGACATTTCTT
>JBDNHP010000120.1:0-1736 GCA_041688765.1 Flavobacteriales bacterium | reverse complement strand
CCATAAAAGTGAGCATGTCCATCAATGAAGCCGGGATAAACGGCCTTACCTTGGGCGTCAAGCATCTCGCCTTTATATTTCTTCAGAATTTCTTCCGAACTTCCAGTCTCCAATATCTTTCCATCTTTGAGGGCAAATGCCCCGGCGATTAAAAACTTATCGTCCACTGTGTAAACCACTGCATTGTGGACAATTAGATCAGCCTGCATTTGAGTATTGCATGAAAAAACCAACACAGAAATAGCCAGTAACAAGAAGTTCCTAATCATATAAGATTTATGTGAGATATACTTTCAAACGGTAAATATAAAATATGCTCAGGCAATTACCCTGCAATAACTAAATTAAAAAATCTGGCAAGAAGTTAAAAATTTAAAAATTTTAAGACTTCATAAATAATTGATATTCAAGCTATTGTTTTTCAATAAAAATAATTATTTTTATTATAGGCTCTGATCATGAAGAACTTAGCTGTAACAATTAAAATTTCAACTATCGAATATTCACAAAAACAAAATTGAATTCAGATGAAAAAGAACTTAAAAAAAGGTATTAAATACTTTGTTCTATTTGCCATTATTGCTATTGTTGGATTGCTTAGCTATGTAAGTTTTGCACTTCCTGATATTGGAGATCCTGAAAACATAACGATTGAAATAACGCCGGAAAGATTAGAAAGAGGCAAATACCTTGCACATAGTGTAAATGCCTGTATGGATTGTCATTCGAAACGAGACTGGTCAAAAGCTGCAGGGCCGATAATGGAGGGCACTTTGGGACAAGGCGGCGAAGAATTTAACCAAGAGTTCGGATTTCCAGGCAAATTTTACTCTAAAAACATCACCCCTTATGCCTTGAAAAGCTGGACTGACGGCGAAATATTCAGAGCAATTACATCAGGTGTTAATAAGGATGGCAAAGCTCTTTTCCCGCTTATGCCACATCCGAATTATGGCAAATCTGATCGCGAAGATATCTATTCAATAATAGCCTATATCCGAACGCTGAAACCCATTGAAAATGTTGTTCCTGTATCGGTACCAGACTTCCCAATGAATTTCATCATCAATACAATCCCACAAAAACCTCAATTCGTTAAAATTCCTGAGCAGAGTAATCAGGTAGCCTATGGTGCTTATATTTTCAATGCTGCAGATTGCAATGCCTGCCATACCAAACAAGAAAAGGGTAGCCCGCTTCCGGGAATGGAGCTAGCAGGAGGTTTTGAGTTTAAACTACCTGGTAGCGGTGTGGTTCGGTCGGCAAATATTACCCCTGATAAGGAAACCGGCATTGCCGCCTGGACTGAGGAAATGTTTGTGAATCGCTTCAAATCATACACTGACAGCACTTATAAACCTGCTGATATTAAGCCTGGTGAATTCAATACTGTAATGCCATGGACCATGTACGGGAACATGAAAACCGAAGATCTGAAAGCGATCTATGCGTATCTGCGTACAGTTAAGCCAGTTAAAAACAAGGTTGAAAAATTCAGCGCAGAGCAAGCTGATTAATTTCTAGGCTGTCATTATTATAATAACGTGACTTCGAGATAACTATATCTTATAATTGTGTTTATAATGCATTTTTGTGGCTGTGTTAAGGTTTCTATGGTTTGGAAACCTGCTTCTGTGCCATTTTTAATGGCAATCCCGCTTTCCGCTCATACGCCATAGGCCTTAAGCACAGGCCGGTATCCGCTACAATCGGGTTTAGGTACTTTAGACAGTACT
>JBDNHP010000119.1:0-3601 GCA_041688765.1 Flavobacteriales bacterium | reverse complement strand
GTAAGGTAGTTTTCAGAAACAACCTGTTCCCCGTTCCATTTGCCTTTATTGAGATAGAGCTTGCCAATTCGGGCAAAATCGCGAGCTTCAGCGTAGATGCAACAGTATGCTTTTTCTTGACCCTTAGCATCTGTGCTCCAGTATGCATCACCCTCTGCCCCAATGGGCGCCCAAACTTTGGATGACAAATAGTCACTTATTTTTTTCCCTGTTGCTTTTTCAAGAATAAATGAAAGCAAAAGGGTGTTGCCCCCTAAATATTGAAATTGCGTTCCCGGCTCCACGGTGACCTGATAGGAAAAAGTTAATTTTTTGAGATCTGAACCATAATAGGCTTTTGACATAAAGCCAAAAGCATCATTGTATGTCTCGTCAAAATTAATCCCCGATGTCATTTGTAAAAGATGTCGTATTCTCAAATCAGCTGCCTTACCTTCTGAAAAGCCATCCAGAAAATCACTTACCGGTTGATCGATACTTTCGATATACCCATCATCAATAGCAATACCTATTAACAATGAAACAACACTTTTTGCCATGCTGAATGAATTGCTTGTTTTGCCGGAACCGAAACCTTCCCAATACCTTTCAAAAACAATAGAATCGTTGTCAATTACCAAAAAGGCAACGGTTTTGAAATCTTTTAACGGTTTGATTGAAGAGGAATCAGGAGCAGGAACTCCAAGCTTTTCTGCCCATTTTTGAGGAGGCCCGGCCTTAATCATTTGATGTTCGAAATAGTCGAGGTCTTCAATTCCGGGGCCATCCTGACCTTTTATATAGGTCAGTTTCACAGCATTCATGAGGTGGATGTTTCCGCTTATCCACAAGCCAGCCCAAATAAAGAGGACTAGAATCAGTATTCCGAGAAATAATCTTTTAAAGATTTTCATGATTTTGCAAATTTCTTTGTCAAGGTCATAACTTTTTTTCTTTTCACAAGTATAAGCTATGTATTAACCAATAGCAGATTCTACAATGATGCGAAAAATTTACCTACTCACCCTCGCCTTAGGCTTAATAGCCGGCAAAAACATGGCTCAAAAAGAAGAAGCGATTTTTCCGGAAGCTGAATCGTTTTATGAATCTGCCGTTAGGCTTTATGATCAAAATAGCTATCGAGGCGCGATCAGTCAATTGGATTTTGCCATTGAATCTAAGAAAGAATCCAAATATTATAAATTAAGAGCAGATTGCTTTCAAAAAATGGGGAATTACGAATCGGCATTGGCAGATTATAATTTTTCCATTCGCAAAGAGGTTTCTGATTCAATCGTATTTCTCAATAGAGCGGCTTGTCGAATAAACATAGAGCTATTTGAGGATGCTGTTATAGACCTACATAAGTACTTAGAAAAGCACCCTGAAAGCCCTAAAGCATTTTATTATTTGGCAGTTGTAGAGTACTATAACTTCAATTACAAAGGGGCTATTGATTACCTGGAGCTAGCTTCCACGCTGACCCCTGATTATATGGAGGCCTATTATTTATTAGGTGCGGTTTATGGCGAAATGGGAAAACCTGATTTAGCACTTGAAAACTATGGAACCGCTTATGAGCTTGATCCAACATTTCATCGCAGCATGCTTAATGCAGCAGTTTTGAAAATGGAGTACAATGACCCAGATGGAGCCTTAGCAATTTTGGAATCGCTGAAAACAGAGCAGCATGACTTTGGACCTGAACTCCATTATTATCTCGGCGAGGCCAAGGTGATGCTTCATGATAAAGAGGGGGCCTGTGATGAGTGGCAAACAGCCGCCGCTATAGGAGATGCTGAAGCAAGGGTTAATTACGACCGGGTTTGTTTGGGTGCAAAAGGAGAGAAAGTGGAAAAGAAAAACAGACTCACGAAAGTTAGTTTCTAAAAACATCAAACTTGAATACGGAGGCCAGATGCGAAAGCAGTCTGGCCTTTACTTTTTCAATGTCTATTTTCACGCCGAGCTCTAATTCCATTGAGGTAACAGCTTTATCATCAATTCCGCAAGGAACAATGTTTTTAAAGTAATCCATGTTTGAATGTACATTAAAAGCAAGGCCATGCATGGTAACCCAGCGGCTGCACTTCACTCCCATTGCACAGATCTTTCTTGCTTTTTTGGGAATTTCCGGATCAATCCAAACACCTGTATAACCCTCATATCGACCTGCGAAAATCCCAAAATCAGCCAAGCACCTTATAACTGCCTCTTCAAGATAACGCAGATATTTATGAATGTCTGAAAAAAAATAGTCGAGGTCAAAAATGGGGTAAGCAACAATTTGCCCTGGTCCGTGATAGGTAATATCTCCCCCTCGGTTTATTTTGTAGAAACGAGCTCCCTTTTCCTCAAGGCCTTGCACAGAGAGCAACAGATGCTCCATTTTGCCGCTTTTTCCTAAGGTATAAACATGGGGATGTTCTACAAAGTACAAATGATTTTGACTTGGTATTTGTTCGTTCTCCGGCAAATTGCGGTTGCCGGTTTTAATGGCGATGGTTTCTGCGAAAACACGCTCTTGCAAATCCCAGCACTCTTTATAATCCATTGTTCCGAGATCAGTAAAAATGACCCGGGCTTTACTGCTCATATTTTTGAAAGTTCGGATTTCAAAAGTTCAATTTCAGGAATAGCAACAGGATCAAAGCCTCGCTCATTGGCCAGATATAAACTCAGCCAGTCTCCAAAATGAATTAAGTAAAACATTTGGATCAGTGCAGTTTCACCTTTAGCATGTATTTCATGCACCTGATCACTGTGTTTTTTCATGATTTTGGCACTGATATCCATTCTAATCTTCGTTTTGGGATGATCAAAATCGGATTTCAGAATAATTGCTGCAAATCGATTGTCGGCCCCGCCCCAACCCACAAGCTCATTGTGATTCATCTCGGGAATTTGATGATGGATGCAAAGCATTTTGGCGTTTTCATTTAACTGCTGGCGCCATCGAGCGGCAATGCCTTCCATGGAGCTATCAGCATATAAAGTTGGAACTCGAGTTGCAATTGAAGCAGCTATTTTAGAACACCTCGATTTGATTGCCGCCTGCTCAGATAAGAGAACTAAGCTGGCTTTTTTTAAATCTAATTTAAAAGATGAATTTATTATTCCATGCAATTCAAGAAGCCGGAGCAATTGAATATAGGCAAGAGCAAACTGACTTCTCGGAGGCTTGCCCCCCGGAATATTAATACAGGGAAGGTTATTTGTTTCTGCCAACTCAGCAATCGTACCCCCAGAAGTTACGCAAGCAATCTTGCATTCACGCTCAATAGCGTAACGCATTACCGAAATAGTTTCTTCAGTATTTCCTGAATAGCTGCAAAGAATCACTAGGGTATTTTTATCACACCAATGCGGGAGCGAATAATCGTTTACAGTGAGAATTGGCAGATTGCATGTAGATTGAAGGTATTGAGAAACGATTCGCCCACCAATTCCAGAGCCCCCCATCCCAGCAATTAATACCGCTGAAGGCGCAGCGCCACGGCACATTTCAAATCTTTCTGAAAGATCTAAACCAAAATTAATCTGTTCTGGGAAAGACTCAATCAGCTCGTACATGGCCTCAATATTCATTATGATTAAGTGTAATTTACTGCAAATATCCCTT
>JBDNHP010000118.1:0-10200 GCA_041688765.1 Flavobacteriales bacterium | reverse complement strand
TGGAAGCTATGGATGATTTGAGATCTGTTGGATTAGACGTTCTTACTTTAGGACAGTATTTGCAACCAAGTCCTAAACATCTGCCTGTTGCCGAATTTGTACATCCCGAAATTTTTGCTGAATTGAAAGAAAAGGGAATGTCTATGGGCTTTAGGTATGTAGAGAGCGGCCCTTTAGTTCGCTCCTCTTATCATGCAGAAAAACATCTTTTTTGAGGGTTTTTGATTAAGAACTTGTATATCATTTGAACTTTTTGCACGAAAGACGTTTTATAGGATTGAGCTTTTGTTGTAAATTGCCCCACACTCCAACAAACCTGGATACATAATTTTCTGAATATGAAGATGAGATTATTACTTGCTTCTGTCGCTGTAGGTCTTGCAGGATGCGGCTACTTTCTAACGCAGAAAAGCCATCAAGCCTCTTTTACTCCGCGTGAATACCTCCGTTTAACGGAAGGTGCAGAAGGTGCCGGTGAAATTTTGAGAAGATTGAAAGGAAATCTCGAAACCGGTGAAATTAACCCTGCCGATTTTGCTAAAATGTACAAAGCGTTTTCTAGCTATGTACCTGCCAAAATACTTGAAATGGATTGGCAACAAATGGGACCGGCAAACGTTGGTGGCCGTACTCGTGCCATCTTAATCGTTGACAACAATACCATCTATGCCGGAGCGGTATCGGGTGGATTGTGGAAATCAACGGATGGTGCTAATACGTGGAACCAAATCAGTTCATTCCCTGCTTGCCCAATTTCTACTATTGATCGTGCCGGTGATGGTACTATTTACGTAGGAACGGGCCCTTCTTTTGATCCGGGTGGTAGCGGAAATGGTGCTAGTGGATTTCCTGGAGCTGGTTTGTTTAAGTCAACAGATGGCGAAAACTGGGAATCTGTAGAAGGTACTGTGCCTAATGCTCTCGCACCGGGAGTATGGTCTTACATTGATGAGCTTACTGCTGACCCAACTAATCCAGATCGCATTTGGATTGCTATGCGCAGAGGGGTGGCTTACTATGATAGGAGCACTAATTTCCTTTATGATCCTCAGGATGAGGGCGCTCTCGAAGGGCTTCCTTCTAATACCGAATGTCAGGATATTCAATATTCTGCTGATGGTACTGTTATGATTGCATCTGTAGGCTCAGCAGACGTTTACCGCTCATTAGATGGTGGACAAAACTGGAGCCCTTTATTTGCAAATAATGATGCCACTAAGCTTCCACAATCTGGCGTTGGTCGTATGGAGCTTTCTATTTCTCCGTCTAACAGTAATTATATGTATGCCTTAGGCGCTACTACAGGTGGTTCAATGGCTGGAGCATGGTATTCTACAAATAAAGGAGATACTTGGACTCAAGGTTGGCCTGGTCAGGTTGACATCGTTGACCTTTTCGGCTCTAACAACCAAGGTATTTATGACAATTGTATTTCTGTTGATCCTTCAGATCCTACACGTGCCATAGCTGGTGGTGTAACTTTGTGGCAGTTTGGTTCTGATGAAGAGCCTTCTCAGATTGCTTTCAATTTCGGTTTCCCTGGATTCAATTTGTATGTACACTCAGATATACATGAATTCCAATGGGCTCCAAACGGGGATCTTTATATAGGTACTGATGGAGGTATATTTAAATCTGTTGATTCCGGTCAAACCTTTATTGAGGCTAATAATGGTTATATCACTACTCAGTTTTACGGTATTGCATTTACCCCTGCTGATGGTGCTATGGGAGGCACACAAGATAATGGTACCATTTTCATTCCAAATGATAACAGTCTCTTTAATAACATGAACGGAACTAGCATCTTTGGTGGTGATGGTTTCGATTGTGATGTTTCTCAAGTGACTGCAAATGGCGTTGGAGTGGCATTTGTTACTTCACAAAATGGTGTTCTTGCCCGTTTTGATGAGTCAGGTTCAGGTGGTAGTTTTTATGATGACGACATCCTTGATCTTACTGACGAAGACGGAACAATAGGTGGTTTCTACACCACTATTAAATTACATGAAAATACGGAAGATGAATTGAGCCAGCAGTACATTATTGTTGTGAATCCTTTCGGTCATGACACTACAAGTACTGCAGAAACTCCAATCGTACTTACGTTGAGTACTAATAATTTGGATATTCCTTTTCAATATACGATTCCTGCAGGTACTACTTTGGAATTCTTTGAAGAAATCATTCGTCCTGAGTTTTTTGCTGATGCACCTCAAACCGAAGACCTAAACTATTTCTGGCTTGATCCACAGGTTTCTGAAGAGATTGTTACGCTTGCGCTCGACTCTAATGTTATCGGAACTGAAACCATAGAAATCGTAAACTTCGATACTACTTATGTGTATTGGGAAGATACGATTATCATCAATGAAATTGAGTATATTATTATTGATTCTACTGAAGTAGTTTATCCAGTGGATACTACCTACGAGGATGTAAATGTTTATGAGTATTTCTCTTCAACAGACACTACTTATTTCCACTACGCAGACACCATCAGTAATGAGCCCGGTCGTTTATTGGTTCAGGATCAATTTACCTCTCTTTTTGCAATTGGATTTAGCGGCTCACTGGGGCTTTGGATTACTCGCCAAGCATTGGATTTCAATACTACACCGGATTGGTGGAAAGTTGTTCCTGCTGTGAATGGTGAAGTAAAGTGCTTGGAGTTTGATGCTGACGGAGATAATCTTTACTACGGGACTTGGGGAGGACGCATTTACCGCATTTCTAATCTTTCACAATTATGGAGTGAAGATGATGTGGCAAATCTGACGAATACCGAAATTTTCAATAGTGGTGGTGCAACGGTAACTGGCATTTCTGTTGATCCAAACGATCCCGACCACCTTGTAATCACTCTAGGTGGATATGGCGGAAATGGAAAAGTACGCGAATGCTTGAATGCTACTGCTGCCAATCCTACGTTTACCAACAAATGGAATCCAGATGGTAACGAATTTGATGGGATGCCTTGCTACGATGTAGTTATAGATGTAAATGATGCTGATGTTTGGATCGTGGGTACTGAATTCGGTATCTGGGGTACAGATGATGGTGGTGATACCTGGGCTCCTGCAAATGGCGGAGATATGGATGCTTGTCCTGTTTTTGATGTTCGTCAACAAACAATAAGCTCACGCAGATTTACCAACACTAATAACTATGGTGTAGTTTACGCCGGTTCGCATGGTCGCGGTATTTTCCGTTCTTCAAGCGTGGTATCAACCAACGATTTTGCTTCACAAGATAATACCTTGATTAATCAAATTTTGGTGTATCCTAATCCTGCGGTTTCTGAAGTTCGTATCGATGTGGATATGAAAGGTTTTGGCGATGTAAACATGAATATCTATAGCATTAATGGCAAATTGATTAAAAACATGAACCGCAGAAATGTGGCTAATGGCAAACAAACATTTGTTATTCCTGTTGAAGATTTCGCTAATGGAAATTATATCATCCATGTTTCAGCACCTGGTGTAGAGAAAACTGGAAAGTTTGTGGTTTACCACTAAGAAAAAACAATATTTAGCGAAAGAAGCCTTCCTCATTCAGGGAGGTTTTTTTCTTTTGTATCATGAATAGGAAAGAAATTAGAGTCGGAATTAATGGCTTCGGTAGAATAGGCCGAATGACTGCAAGAGAGATTTTCAATCGTGAAGGATTGAAATTAGTGGCAGTCAATGATTTGGCAGATACCGCAATAATGGCGCATCTATTCAAATACGACTCCATACACGGCAAGTTCAAAGGCGATTTAAGGGTAGAAGGAAATATTATCAATTTTAATGACGCGGCAGTTTCTTTTTATTCCAAACCAGATCCAGTACACATACCTTGGAACCTGCACAATGTAGATGTTGTGCTTGAATGTAGCGGTAAATTCAAATCGCACAAGGAATGTGAATCCCATTTGAATGCAGGCTCTAGAAAAGTGATCATTTCGGCACCATCTTCAGACCCTGAAGTTAAAATGGTAGTGCTTGGTGTGAATGAAAAGATTCTGGATGGTTCAGAACTGGTTATTTCCAATGCGTCGTGCACTACAAACAATGCGGCTCCCATGATTCAATTAATTAATGAATTATGTGGAATTGAGTCATGCTACATCACTACTATTCACTCTTATACCGGAGATCAAAAGCTTCATGATGCTCCACATTCTGATTTACGCAGGGCGCGTGCCGCCACACAATCCATTGTTCCAACCACTACCGGAGCTGCCAAAGCACTCACACGTATTTTTCCTGAGCTCTCAGATTTAATAGGGGGTTGCGGCATTCGAGTACCGGTTTCTGATGGATCCCTCACGGATATAACCTGCTCAGTGCGAAATCCGCTCAGTGCTGAGCAAATCAATGTAGCCTTTCAATTGTCATCTCATAGCAGGTACAAGGGCATACTTGAATACACCACCGATCCTGTTGTGTCTGTTGATGTTATTGGTAATACGCATTCTTGTCTTTTCGATGCACAACTAACTTCAGTAATTGGATCGATGGTAAAAGTGGTAGGATGGTATGATAATGAAATCGGTTATTCCAACCGCTTATTGGATCTCGTTCAGCTTTGGGCAAAGAACAAAGTATAAAATCGTATTTCGGCTTTAGCGAATGGCCAAATCTCTTGGCGTAAACTCCATTTAATACTTGTACTCTAGCAATTTTAAGGATTCTCCGTCGAATTCAGCGTATGTATAGTGCCTAATCCAATCGCCTAGATTGATGTATTTGCTTGTGCTTGTTAGAGTTATGTCCAATGGCAAATGTCGGTGACCAAAAATGAAAAAATCAAAATGCTTTTTCTGCAGAACTTCTTTGCAATATTGCACAAGCCACTCTTTGTCTTCACCTAAAAATAAGGCATCCGAAGCAGCGGTATGCGAACGGCTTTTTCTAGACCAAAAATCGGCCAGCCATATTCCAAAATTGGGATGTAATCGTGCAAATAGCCATTGACATACTTTATTGGCAAATACCTTCTTAATGAATTTGTAACCATGATCACCGGGACCCAATCCATCGCCATGACCTATGAGAAATTTCTTCCCGTTCCACTCCCGTTCTATAGGTTCACGGTGGAGTTTTACTCCGGTTTCAGAGGGCAAGTAATCAAAAATCCACATATCGTGATTTCCGGTGAACAAGTGTATAGGAATCCCTTTATCACAGAGCTCTGCAATTTTTCCTAAAACACGCACATAGCCCCTTGGAACAGCGCGTTTGTATTCAAACCAGAAGTCAAAAAGATCACCAACCAGAAAGATTTCATGAGCATCTTTGCTGCATTCATCAAGAAATTTCACCAAGCGCTTCTCACGGGCAAGACTGCTTATCTTGTCAGGAGCTCCCAGATGGAAATCGGAAGCGAAGTATATTTTTTTGCCCTGATCCAAAAGCAAATATTAGTGTCCGAATTGAGCTTTGAGCTGATCAGCGAGCATTTGTCCGCGCAATCCGGTTCCCAGAATTTTGCCTTCTTTATCGATTAACATGGTATAAGGAATACTATTGACTCCATAAGCCTTAGCAGCCTCATTTTGCCATCCTTTCAGATCGCTAACATGATTTTTCCAAATTAATCCGTCGGTTTGGATTGCCTTTAACCATGGTTCAGCAGTTTTATCCAATGAAACAGAATAAACTTCGAATCCATCCTTATTATACTTCTTGAAAAGGTTAACCACGTTTGGATTTTCTCTTCTGCACGGACCACACCATGAAGCCCAAAAGTCGATGAGCACCACTTTTCCTTTGAGGTCACTCAATTTTCTAGTTTTGCCTTCAGGGTCGGCCATAGCAATATCAGGGGCCATCGAACCTTGGGCGAATTTCCCTGCTTTAGAATCCGCTTTAGGTTGCACTTGTTGTGCTTGTCCTTTAAGAATCTCTTGCTGTCTTTGGGCATTTTCGATTTGAGTGCTCACCATTCCGAAATACTCTGAGTGAGCAAAGTTTTCACTCAATGCCGTTTTTACTTTTACATAAACGCCCATGTCTTGCTTAATATCTAACTCGCTCAAAGCAGCTAGCACTGCTGGAGAGGGAAGTTTGGCATCAATGAAGTCTATGCAAAACTGACGCTTTTCTCTACTGATTGCCATCAATTCGGATTTTACATTACTCTGCAGCGCTTTTTCAGTGTCTTTTTCTAATGTTTCACGCAAAGTTCTCTCCCGTTGCTTATAATCTCCAATCGTTTTATAAAATTCCTGAAGGTATTCACTGTCTTTAGAACCAGATATCTCTGCTTGTTTATCTAAGCTTGCGGCCTCCCCTTTAATTTTGATATCCTGACTACTATCACCAATGAAAATGCAATAGGTGTTAGCAGAAGGCAAAGAAAGGCTGTAGTAATTGAGCGCGAGTGCTTCTTTTGGTTGTATTTCGAAATTCCCGTCCGCCGCAATTACTGTGGAGTCAATATTTACTGGTTTATTTCGCACAAATTTTTGCAAATAAACGGTTTGCCCCGACGCATTTTGAATGCTTCCTGAAATAGAGCCATAATTTTTACTTCCACTCCCTGCGGGTCCGCAGGAAACCAAAATTGCGGATAGAATCCCGGTTGTTAATACTGCTATTCTCATCTCTTTTATTGTTCTAACAGATTTTTCACTATATCATTTGCCGTTTTAGGATTGGCTTTACCCTTTGACCGTTTCATCAGTTCGCCCATAAACAAACCGAGTAATCCGGTTTTTCCACTGCGATATTCTTGCACTTTTTCTGGCCATGCAGCAAGAATTTCTTTGGCAATATTCTCCACTTCTGAATCGTCAGTATCAATCAATAGATTGAGTTCAACAGCTATATCATGAGCGCTTCTTTTATCGCCATCGGCCATCAATGGAAATACTTTTTGTGCAGCCACGCTGTAGGATAATTTCGACCCTTGCACTAACTCAATCAGTCCGGCAAGTCTTTCTGGATCCAATTTAAACGATTCAATCCCTATAGCATTGGCATTAAGGTACGACTTGATATCACCGCTTAGCCAGTTGGCCGCCGCTTTGTAATGGGCAGTATGTTTGATGGTAGCTTCAAAATACCAAGCAATTTCTTTGTTTTCGGTCAGTACACCTGCGTCATAAGGCGTTAATCCGAGTTTGGAAGTGTATTTTGCAATCAGCTCTTGTGGAAGGGCTGGCATACCTTTTCTTACTACTTCAATTTGTGCTTCAGTTAATACCAAAGGCGGAAGATCGGGTTCAGGAAAATACCTGTAATCATGTGCTAACTCCTTGCTACGCATCGAAAAAGTACTTCCATTACTTGCTTCAAAACTCCTTGTTTCCTGCACAATAACACCGCCTGCCTCAATAAGGTCTATTTGCCTTTTCATTTCGAAATCAATTGCACGTTGAACATTGCGCAATGAGTTCATATTTTTTACTTCTGCACGGGTGCCGAGTTCTGTAGCACCTTTTAATCTCACGCTCACATTGGCATCGCAGCGCATACTTCCTTCTTCCAGATTACCATCGCAAATATCGAGATACCTTACTAAACGGCGCACCTCAGCGAGATAATTATAAGCTTCTTTAGAACTGCTGATATCAGGAGCTGATACTACTTCAATGAGAGGTACTCCGGCGCGATTTAAGTCAATTAATGTATCGAAAGGATCTTGGTCGTGAATACTTTTCCCTGCATCTTCTTCCATGTGGGCACGAATGAGATTGATTTTTTTATCATTCCCCTCTTCATCCTTAATCATGATATAACCGCCAGTGCAAATGGGTGTTTTGTCTTGAGTTATCTGATAACCTTTAGGCAAATCTGCATAAAAATAGTTTTTTCTGGCAAAGTGCATTTCGCGATGCACTTCCATGTTGCAAGCCAATCCTATACGAATTCCAAATTCGATTTGATGCTTATTAACTCTTGGCAAAGTACCGGGATGCCCAAGTGAAATAACACTCACATTGGTATTTGGCAGTGATCCAAATTCATTGGCATCACCGGAATAGGCTTTTGTTTTGGTTTGAAGCTGAATATGTACTTCGAGACCAACTACCAATTCATATTTATCGTAAACACTTTCCATTTAGGCTTAACGAACCAATAATTTTATGCTTTCCGAATGGTTCAGTTCTGCAAAAATACGCAGAACATACATTCCGGCATCAGCCGTTTTTGGAAGTTCCATTCTGAACTCACCATCATTAACATTCAGGATTCCTCTCCAGATTACTTTGCCATCAAAACTGAGTAATTCTGCTGATTTTACACCATCATCAGCAATAGTGCGTCCTCGAATTGTTTCACCAGCCGCAACCGGATTTGGATAAAGCTCAGTGCCAAACGTGTTGATTTCATTCAGTGCTGTAGGCTGATTCAATTGAAAAACAAATAGCCCTTCCTGCATATCGCTAACCAGCACAATTCCACTTGGTAAAAATGGATAGGTTCCCCATGCGCCCTTGTAATTCTGTGCATGTGGAACGTCTGAAGTGTCATAATAACCTAGCAATTCAGGATTTGCGGCATCAGATATATCCCAAGCATAATACCCATCATGGTAATAGCTAACATGAGCTATATTGCCACGGATCAGAACGTTGTGAGGGATGGAGTATTCATTAACCATAGTACCTACTAAGGATTCAACTTGTATGTCTGAATAATTACTCACATCCAAAACTTTCAATCGCGTTCCATGTGTTTCATCAGCCAAAACGTAAGTATCACCAGCTTCATTTAACCAGCCTGAATGATTATAGCCTGATTCAGGATAAGTGCTGAGATCACCTAAGAAAACCGGATTTGCAGCATCCGTAAAATCAACCAGCCATAATCCATCTTCGGCATTGCAATAGGCAATATTGTCTCTTACAAAAGCATCATGAACATATCCAACTTGGGTTGACCAGCCCGCTACTTGGTTCTGACAGCGATTTAGAAGCACGGGTTGCTCAGGGTTTTCAAGACTGTAACAATCGAACTGATAATTACCACCACAAGTGTACATTTTTGCATTAGCCTCATCGATGTAAATGTTGTGTGCTCTTGAAAAAAGTGTGTTTGAATCATATACTACTTCAACGCTTTCTGGTAGTCCTGAGAAATCGATGATTTGAAGAGTACTCGGCCCTTCGTCACAAACTACATAGAAATAATGATCATAGGTTTTGTAATCGCGATGAACAATAGTGCCACCTTGAACCTCTCCCGGAATGAAATGAATTTCTTCTGAATTTACCGGATCAGTAACATCAAAAATATGGGTGCCATTGGTACTTCCAATTACAGCATATTCACGTCCCTCCCAAGCTAAACCCCAAACTTCATTATAGATATTGCCATGGGCAAATGATGCCGGCAATGAAGGATCATGCCAATGAAAGAGCAAATCAACATTTAAGCTCGACTGCGCATGACTTGAAAATGCAATCATTAAAGCAAAGAGGCAATGAAGGCCAAGTACTTTTCTCATTATTTCAGGTAATTATTGATTTGATCGAATAGTTCTTTTCCACCGGAAATGAATGCAGGCGAAACAGGCATGAAAGTTACGTTAATTCCACTTAACTCTTTTTTGCAGAATGGCTTGAGGCGCATTGCGTCTTTTAAGGTGGTGACAATGCCGCAATTCAATGATTTACATTTACTTGCGATTGCTATTAGTTCCTCAGGGCTATAGGAATGATGATCTTTAAATCGCAATTTCTCAAGCACTTCCAAAGTACTTTCCACTTTTTTGAAAAAATCGGAAGGATCAGCTATTCCAGCAATTGCAATCCATTTGGAAGGATTAGCATCTCCGCTGAATTTGATTGGACGAGCATATTCATTTTTACAAAAAGCAATGGTTCCGGCGAATCCAGATTCCACTTTGAAACGCTCCATTTCTGAAACAGTAATTGTTGGTCATTTACTTACCACTAAAATCTCTGCTCGTTTGGAGGCACTTTTCAAATCGCGTAAATTACCAACAGGCACGAGGTGATCTTTGTAATAAGGCTTGTCCCAGGTACACATCAGAATTCTCAGTCCACCCGCTAATTTGCGATGTTGCAGGGCATCATCTAGCAAAATCAGCTCAGGCTTTTGATCAGCTTGCATCAATTTTTCAATTCCGCGGCATCGATCTTCACAAACAGCAACCTGAATTCTAGCGTCAAGGCTGAATCTGAATTCTAGTGGTTCATCCCCGCATTCTTCCGCCAAACTATCTTGATGGACAACTTTA
>JBDNHP010000117.1:0-2806 GCA_041688765.1 Flavobacteriales bacterium | reverse complement strand
GTAGAATCGCTGGAATGGAGCATCAACGATGAGGAAGCCGGAATGGGCAACATACTTGAGTTAAACGGACTCGAGCCTGATAATTATACTATTTCTCTTGTAGCTTCCAATCCTCTTTGTGCGGCTACATCTGAAGCATTTCTTTTAGTACATGAAGCACCGCAAGTTAGTTTTACCGATAGTGATGCTATTCTAACTGCTAATGAAGGTTTTGTTTCTTATCAATGGTACATAGATGGGGAAATGATTGAGGGGGCTGATGAGCAAATATACACCGCTGAAATCTCTGGGGAATACAGTGTTTTAGTAACTGATTACTATGGCTGTAGCAGTTTTTCTGAAGCCATTTATGTATTGGTGACAGGACTAAAGGAGCATAATGCCGGAGATATTCGTGTGTTCCCTAATCCTCTGATTGATCATGCTATTTTACAATTTGAAACAGAAGAACCTGACAGAGTAGTCAGAATTCTCGATCTTCAGGCAAAACAAGTTTCTTCTTCAATGGCCGCTCCGGGTTTGATGTTTCAGATTGAACGAAATGGCTTGTGTTCCGGTGGCTATATGGTTGAGATTTCAACTAAACAACAAAAAACATATATATATTTAATAATTCAATAATTATTAAATGAGTGTAATCCTCCTACTCAATAAATTCCTCACAAAATGAAAAAGATAATCTCATTGTTTTTTAGCATTGTTTGTTTGGGCGCAACTGCCCAGCTCAATCAAGTGATTCTGGAAGAATACTATAACCCTGATGATGGCCCACTGGTTGATGGGTATCCGGAAGATCACATAACCTATAGAATGTATGCTTTATTAGAAGATCCCGATGATTTTGTTTATACAATATTTGCAGTCAGTGGATGCCATTCATTACACATAAATGCAGAAAGTCAATTCTATAATAATGCTGAGGGTGGTGTTTTAGGAGAGCACATCAACCTTGGTGCTTGTATTGCCAATCCTTCTCTTTGCTATGACTCATTTGCTACTATTGGTAGACAACACAATTTATCTCCCGGAAATCAGGTTGGAATTATTGCCTCTTGTCCCGGGGCATCGCCATGGAGTTACTCTTTTAGCGCATCATACTCCGGACAAAATTTGTACGTTTGCGATGGTAATGTGTACACTGATCCCGGCGATCAAAATGGTTTTCCTGTCGGTGGCGATAATCGCGTTCTGCTATTTCAATTTACAATTCCTGATACCGTTCAATTGACTTATAAAATCAATTTGAGTATTCTTGATGGTGGTGTTTTAGAAAATGAAATGCGTTATGTGTGGGATACAGAATCACTAGGATGCGGCAGCCCAAATGAAGTAGATGGCTCACAATTAGGTCTGATTGGAAACATATTCGGTTGCGATGATCCCAACGCATTTAACTATGACCCCAATTTACCGCCTGGAGGAGAATGTATTTACCCTGGATGCACGGACCCAAATGCTTGCAATTATGATCCATCTAGCCCTACAGATGATGGGTCTTGTGTTTACGAAACTACCATTCTAGGGATTGTTTATGGAGACATAAATGATAATGAAAATTATGACAACACATTCCTTTATGAGGAATCAGGCTTGTTCGCTCAACAAGTACTTATCAATGAAACCGGTGAAATTCTCTTCACAGACATCGATGGCCATTTTGAAATTAATATGCCCGCAGGCACAACCTATACCTTGACCCTTTTGGATTCCGACAATCTGTTTGACCCTTTACCGGAGTCTTTAAATTTTGTGATTTCCGCCAGTGATATTTGCGAGAACATAGAGGTCGATCTCGGCATGAGTACCGAGTCCGACATTGTTGCACTCGCTCTTTATACTGGAGCTTTCAATTCCTATATCCACTGCGATAATGGAATGACTGCGGGTGTAACCATATACAATTTAGGTAACGTAACCTTTAGCGGAACCATTACCATGACCTTTGACCCCACACTTAGTGCCGAAATTATCCCTGGTGTAGTAGCCCCATCGCAAATAAATATTGGCGAAGTAATTTGGAATTTCGAAGATCAAGGCCCCGCACAAACATTTTTTTATGCGTGCCATATCCTTGGTCCTGGGGTAAACTTTATAGGTGATGAATTCGATTTTGAAATGAATGTGGTTTTCTTGGATGAAAATGATGTTGAAGTATATGCCCTTTCTTGGAACAACGCTTCGCTGGTGCAATGCGGTTATGACCCCAACGATAAACAAGCCGAACCAATAGGATATGCAGAGCCTCATTATATTCTTCCGGATGATGAAATAGAATACCGAATTCGCTTTCAAAATACCGGAAATGCTCCCGCTGAAAATGTTGTAATTGCAGATTCTCTAGATATCAACACTCTAGATATTAACACCTTCACTCCTCTTTATAGCTCACACAATTTTATGACTAGCCTAGGTTCAGATGGATTGGTACATTTCACATTCAATGAAATCAATTTACCTGATTCCGCTTCTGATCCAGCGGGCAGCGAAGGATTTGTAATTTATCGCATCAAACCTCGCACAGATATTAGTCTTAATTCTGTGATTAATAACACCGCCCTAATTTACTTTGATCAAAATCCTCCCATCATTACTAATACCACTTGGCATACCATTTATGATTGCTCAGAACTTGAATTGCTGGATGGATCAACTTCTGAAATTTGTGAAAGTGGGAATACTTCAATTAATATAGATTATCCTTATGTAGAATCGCTGGAATGGAGCATCAACGATGAGGAAGCCGGAATGGGCAACATACTTGAGTTAAACGGACTCGAGCCTGATAATTATACTATTTCTCTTGTAG
>JBDNHP010000116.1:0-6182 GCA_041688765.1 Flavobacteriales bacterium | reverse complement strand
CTCCGGTTTTCTTGATGAAATCTCGCCTGGTTTGCATCTTTTTTTGAGGAAAGATATACAATCAGATGGATTTTTTGAGCTCATTTTTTGGTTTGTACCACCAAAGTATTAAGATCGGTAAAAGAAGCAAATCGGAAATAACTGCAAAAATCAAGGTCAAACTAATGAGCAATCCCAGATAAAAAGTACTCAGAAAATCGGATGCGATAAGGGTCATAAAACCACCACACAAAATTAAAGTGGTAACAATTATTGCTTTACCGGTTGACATAAAAGTCCGTTTAATGGAATAAACCAAACTTTTGCCTTCTCTTAACTGCAATCTAAGTTTGGTTAGAAAATGTATGGTGTCATCAACGGCAATCCCGAACGCAATTGTGAAAATAATAGAGGTGGAAACTTTCAAATCGACATTCATAAAACCCATTATTCCCCCAATCATCAATAATGGTAGCATATTTGGAATCAGTGCAATAGGGATAATCACAAGCGACTTAAACATGATGCCGGCAATGATCGCAATGATGATAAATGCTATTATTAATCCTTGAATCATATTGGCTGAGAGGTGTACATTATTAGAGTCGATTAAAAATGCAGTTCCTGTAATTCGAGCATCAAAACTTGCATCAGGTAAATTAGACTCTATCCAGTCATAAAACTTTTTATCTTTTTCTCGAAACACAATCGAACCAAGATCATCTACTTTGCCTGTTAGTCTGAGCAAAGCTTTTTCTTCATCTACAAAATAATTTAATAAATTTCCAGCTTGAGGACGATGCAACAAATTCACCAATTGAGCCATCAATAAACTGTCTTCTGGAATCCTATTATATTCTTCTGAACCGCCCATCCATGTGCGATGAGCTGTTTTAATAATGCCAACATGTGACATCACATTCCCAACGCCATATTCCGTTTTTAAATAATTTTCAATTTTTTCAATTTCACTAAGTGTTTTAACATCGAATGCTGAAGCATTTTCTTTTAGCTGAATAGATAACTCAAATGGACGAGCACCTGAGAATTTGTCAGCAAAAAAATCAAATTCCTTTTTCAAAGGATCCTCCGCTTTCAAATCTTCCAGAATGAAATTATTGATTTCGATTTTGCTAATTCCCCAGATGCTTAATCCGACAACAACAAGCGACCCTAGAACAATTGATTTTTGATATTTCAGCACTTTTACAAGTGTTTTGGAAAGTACACCTTCCCAAATGTTTTTGTTGGTTTTGGCTATGATTTTACTGGGTACCGATGATAAAACTAAAACCGCTGGCAAAAGAGTATAAGCAAGTATAAATGCAACAAATACTCCAATTGCGGTATAAATGCCAAATTCCGAAATAGGTTTTATATTGGAGGATATCAGAGTGATAAATCCGACTGCTGTTGTTAATGATGTGAGAAATGTTGCTATGCCAATTTCTTTGTAAGCAGTAACTAGTGCCTGAATCTTAGCTTTTCCAAGCCTTAATTCTTCAAAATATCGGGATACAATATGCACTACATCACTTATGCCTACCACAAATAGAATGGTGGGCAAAATAGTTAACATAAGGTCAATTTTCTTACCTGTTAGCTGCATCACAGCTAGGGTCCAGATAATGGATAGCAAAACAACCGTAATTGGCACCCACACTCCCCACCAGGAACGAAATGCAATGATGAGGAAAAGGATAATAAGAACCATCGAGATGCTCATGAAAATCATAAGCTCGCGTTGCATCATATCAACATAATACACTTGTCCTATGGCTCGGCCAACCACGTAAGATTCATCAAAACCAGCATTTTTGACAAGAGATTGCAAATCCGCAGATAGCGAGTCGCAGCCTTGTTTATGCAAGAATTGTTTGTGACGCACATGAATGAGAATTGCCGTTCCGTCTTCAGAAAAGAAAGAGCCAACGAGTTCAGGTCGATTAAATATTCGAACCGAATCTGCCTTATATTTTTCAGGATCTGTCCAACGGAATAAAGGGCGCTGAAACACGTGCCCAATCAACGGATCTCGCACGCCATCTTTAATGTCGAGTGCAGAATTTACTTGTTCTACATATTTGATTTTTTTGAGCTCTGAACTGATGCTGTCAGCTCTTTCAAGAAAATCGAGATCAAATATTCCATCCTGATTTACTAATCCTACAATGGCGAAATCATTGTCGGTTTCGAAAACTTCCCGGAAGTATCGATAATATTCCGTTTCCTTATCTTGCTCCGGAAAAAAATTCTCAAAGTTATAATCGAAACTCAAACGGCTTAACAGAAAAAAGGCTCCGATAGTTAGCAAAGCCAGAATCAACAACACAATCTTACTCAGCCTTTCATACATAAAATCAGGATTACTAAACTCTCAACATTTGCAACAAAGATAAGTTTCAAAAGCTCCCTTATTCCTGTAATATTAATTAATCTATAAACTGACTCAGTCCCAGAACCATTATATAAGCTATTAAAAATTTATTCGTCAAAAACTCATTAATCACCTACTCTCCTGAGAACTCTATTTGATAACCCGCAATTCTCCTTTCCTACTAATCCACTCATGCTGCGCTTCCCTTCAGAAGCGTGTATAAGTTTCCTAAATGTAAAAAGGCTGTTTCAAAATGAAACAGCCCTTCCCTTAAAGCAAATGCTTTTTATTTCTTCAGCAAATCTCTGATTTCTCCAAGAAGCTTTTCTTCATTACTGATTGGAGCAGGTGGAGCAGGTACTTCTGCTTCTTTCTTCTTCAAGGAGTTAATTCCCTTAACTACCATAAACATTACAAATGCAATGATTATAAAGTTAATTAATGCACCTATGAATTCACCATACATAATTGCAGACTATGGAGTTGTAACTACGCCTGCTTCGTCAACTAACGCTTCTGATAATACATATTTGGCGTCACTTAAATCGCCTACCTGAAAAATGGTGCCAATTATTGGCATCACAATCCCACTAATGAATGTGTTGCTGACAGCAGCAAAAGCAACACCCATAACAAAACCGATGGCCAAGTCGATCAGGTTGCCCTTCATTGCGAATCCCTTAAATTCTTTTAGCATTTTCATTGGATTTTGGTTTTTACATCAAGTTCGCAAAGGAAGAATTTTATCTCGAAAAAAAAATCATGACCGAGGTTTTTTTCTGTACCGCCGCATCTGCCCGGCGGTTGATACGGGCTATTTTTGATACGGGCAATAGCCCGTATTATCACTTTGATGCGGGCTATTGCCCGCATCTGCCCCACGGTTGATACGGGCTATTGTTGACACGGGCAATAGCCCGTATTATCACGTTGATGCGGGCTATTGCCCGCATCTATTGGATTCTGACCCGGGTAAAAGCGGGCAGCAGCCCGCTTCTACTTGTCGTCCTTCACCTCTTCGAAATCCACATCGGTGGCTTCCTCATTGGCTTCTGCATTGCTCGGCTCACCCGCATTATTGGGTTGATTGCCTGCATTATACATGTCTTGTGATGCCGCTTGAAATGCATTGTTAAGTCTTTCCATTGATGAATTTATTCCATCAATGTCCTGATTCTTATGGGCCTCTATCAGAGAATTTAATGCCTCATCTATTGGAGCGCGCTTTTCAGCCGGAATTTTATCTCCAAACTCTTTCAACTGCTTCTCCGTTTGAAAAATCAAACTGTCGGCTTTGTTAATGGTCTCAACTCGCTCACGTGCCTGACGATCCGCATCCGCATTCGCCTCGGCTTCACGTTTCATGCGTGCAATGTCTTCCTGACTTAATCCGCTTGATGCCTCAATACGTATAGACTGAACTTTGCTAGTTGCTTTATCGGCAGCCTGCACATGAATGATACCATTGGCATCAATGTCAAATGTTACTTCAATTTGTGGAACTCCTCGTGGCGCAGGCGGAATGCTGTCCAAATGGAACCTTCCAATCGAACGATTGTCTTTAGCCATTTGACGCTCTCCTTGCAATACGTGGATTTCAACCGATGGTTGATTATCTGAAGCGGTGCTGAATACCTCCGATTTTTTGGTCGGAATAGTAGTGTTTGCTTCTATCAAGCGGGTAAATACTCCACCCATAGTTTCAATTCCCAATGAAAGTGGTGTTACATCAAGAAGCAATACATCTTTTACATCACCACTTAATACTCCACCTTGAATAGAAGCTCCCAATGCTACAACCTCATCAGGGTTTACTCCTTTTGATGGCTCTTGACCGAAAAACTTTTTTACCGCTTCCTGAACTGCAGGAATACGAGTAGATCCTCCTACCAGAATTACTTCATTAATATCCGTAATGCTCAAGCCCGCAGCTTTTAATGCTGTACGACACGGCTCAATACTACGCTGAATTAAACTGTCAGCCAATTGCTCAAACTTCGCTTTGGTTAATGTTCTAACTAAGTGTTTCGGAATGCCATCAACCGGCATTATGTAAGGTAAGTTGATTTCAGTGCTGCTCGTGCTTGAAAGTTCAATTTTAGCTTTTTCAGCCGCTTCTTTCAAACGCTGAAGGGCCATCGGATCTTTAGTTAAATCGAGGTTTCCACTTTCGGATTTGAATTCTGAAACCAACCAGTCGATAATTACGTGGTCAAAATCATCACCTCCAAGGTGGGTATCTCCATCTGTAGAAAGCACTTCAAAAACACCATCGCCAAGTTCGAGGATCGATACGTCGTGTGTTCCACCACCAAGGTCAAACACCACAATTTTCATGTCTATCGACTTCTTGTCAAGGCCATAAGCCAATGCCGCAGCGGTTGGCTCATTGATGATACGCTTAACTTTCAGACCGGCAATTTCTCCGGCTTCTTTGGTTGCCTGGCGCTGTGCATCATTAAAATATGCAGGAACTGTAATAACAGCTTCTGTAACCTCATGACCTAAATAATCTTCAGCTGTTTTCTTCATTTTTTGAAGAATCATCGCCGAAATTTCTTGAGGACTGTATTCACGATCGTCTATTTTAACTCGAGGCGTATTGTTTTCACCTTTTACCACTGAATAGGGCACACGATCGGCTTCTTTCTTGCATTCATCATAGCTATTACCCATGAAACGCTTAATAGAATAAACCGTTTTGGTAGGATTGGTGATGGCCTGACGCTTAGCAGGGTCGCCCACTTTACGCTCACCACCTTCTACAAATGCTACCATAGAAGGAGTGGTGCGTTTTCCTTCACTGTTTTGAATAACCACCGGCTCGTTACCTTCCATAACTGCTACACAAGAGTTAGTTGTTCCGAGGTCGATTCCTATAATTTTACTCATAATTTGAATTGTTGCTTGTTGGATATCCCTCAGCTTCTCAATCATAGTGCCATCACCTAATATCCATCAAAAAGCGAAAAAATGGCAGATTATTCATGTCAGTTCTTCACTTTATTCGAAAATATACTGACATAATGCTATTTTTGCAGGCAATTGGCGCAATGTCAATTACATATATGATTATTGCTCAAAACTGCTTAAATTTCACACCCAAATGCTGCATCAATTAATGGCAGTACAAACATTTTATGAATCACTTTAAATCTCAAATCGCCCGATTAGTAGTTCTTGCTAAAGAAGATGGTAATATCGATATCGAGGAAGTCAAATGGATATACGGTATGGCTGCTCAATGGGGATTGTCATCTCAGGAAATGAATGACATTATTTCCGATCCCGACGCCTTATCTTATGATTTACCCGAAAATCAGGACGAGAAAATAGCAGCTTTTTATCAAATGATGACGCTAGCTATGGCCGATGGTGATTTGGATCCCGATGAAGAAATACTCCTACGCAAAACAGGCAAGGAAATGGGTTTCGAGAGCTATAAGCTCATCAAAGTGCTTGATCAGGCTAGAGAAGGAAACTTCAAATGGCCTGGAATCGATAATCAAAGCGACAAGTAAATTGTTCCTCACCTGATGAGCAAATTACTCGAGTTCAGGAATGAAGGAATATATTGCCCCCAAGCAGATTTTTACATCGACCCTTGGAAATCGGTCGCTAATGCCGTTATTACTCATGCACATAGCGATCACGCCAGATCAGGTATGGCTAATTATCTCTGCCATTCCCTAACAGCTCCTATGCTTAGGCATAGATTAAGTAAGGATATTAGCATTCAAACACTTGAGTATTCGGAAACATTGCTTATTAATGGTGTAAAACTGACTTTGCATCCTGCAGGACATATTATAGGTTCGGCACAAGT
>JBDNHP010000115.1:0-9653 GCA_041688765.1 Flavobacteriales bacterium | reverse complement strand
CCCGCCATCATTTCTGCCAGTTTTTTTGAACTTTTTATTGTCTGCCCAATGTGGGAGCAAAAGTCCTTAATTAAATTAGTGAAAGTTGGAAAGTTGTTAGGCAAGGGAACGATAGTTCCGTTTTGTATTTCAGCAATTGCAATTTTTGTAATAAAAATTCCATCAATGTATAAATGGAAGTCTAAATAGTCGGTGAAAATTAAGTTGTTTAATGAAGCCTTGTAACGGTCGAACTGTTCTTTGTTTCCGGTTTTCTTTGCTCCTTCAAGGTCTTTGTCGCCAATGTCTTTCGCTTCAATAAAACCTACTGGAATTTCTTTTTTGGTCAGAATGTAGTCGGGTGCTCCGCAAGATTGTCTTTTGGGTTCATTGGTCGCCCTAATGTCAGGCACTAAACTTTCAAGTAGTTGTTGCAGGTCGCCACGAAATGTATGCTCGGTCGCATTACCAAGTTTGTATCGTTTATTTATGTTGTCAATGTATTGGTCTAATGTCATTTATTCTGTTGTCAAATTTTTCAGTCCAAAGTTAGTTTTTTCTGTCGGTGCGTTGGCAAAAAATGGCTCTTTTGGTTTTTCAGCGTTGGCTTGAGTGTCGGCAAAAACCAAATGTGCCATTTGTGCGGTCGGCTGTCTTTTTACAATGAGGCATAACTACCTTATACCCGAAACAAACTTTCGCAAAGCCACCCATAAATAGGTGTATACGCGAAGGTTTGTTTCGCTTTTGTTGTCTCATTCAAATGTATTAAAATAAACTTATAAATTAGCAAATGCTGAACGTATCCACAGAAGAATACGCGTACTCACGTGGGTGTATATTTCTATCGTTTTGCTGCTCTTACGGAATAAGTCTTAAATAAATCGCAAACCTCTTCCAGCTTCCATCAAATGAATAACATAATCTGCCTTAACCAGAGCAGTGTGACTGGTTTGATGATGCCCGATTTTCTTAGTGCATTTTTCAAAACACATTCCAAACTCTTTTCACTTTAGAGTTTACCGGATGTATGTTCTTAAAATAGGCAATCCTTGAACTTGTACACCCTCTATTGATCTCGCAGCTTAATAGCTTGTCAAAAATAGGAAGCATTCTGTGCTTTTCCCTGCCTCAGCATCAGTACTTTTCGCAAATCATAACTACCTAAGTAAATCGTAGTTAAGACGAGACTATCCTAATTTCAGGTTGAAACAAAGTTTGGAAAGAAGTGCTGGCTCAGAAAATTATACCAAATCTCCCTGAAATAGAGTCCAAAACATTTAAGATGAAAGATTAGTAAATGCCCTTAGAGTAGCTGTTATAGACCGATGGACTAATACGGAATTGGACTATTACAGATGCCAATACGGTATTAGAGCGAAACTCCGACTTCCACACCAAACCCAATCGTGGCACAGGCAGAGCAACAGACAATGCTGGATTGAGCGATTCTGGGAAAACGCATAGACTAAGAAAAGCCCAGCGATAAACTCATATCAGGATTAAGAACCAAAACTGTGAACTTTTTTTAGGACAAGTCACACTGATAGCGATAAATAGCGCGAAGTCCAGACGAACTCTTTAGCCCGCTCTCCCCTCTGTTTCTGGCTCCTTCCTTCAGCAGCATCCTCCTCCATCATAATGCCAAGTACTCTCAGAAATAAATATATCTTGGCGTCCCAATGATGCAATGGCCCCGGCAGTTTTATCACACACGGCCAATGGCTGATTCGGCAATAATACATGCCCTTTTTTATCGTCAAAACACGATTCTCCACCAAAATAAATAGCCGCTTTTCCGGTAAAAACACAAGGACCATCGGATGGCATCGGATCTTTTATAGCACAAACTTCTACGCTTTCAATGTATATGCGCTCCTTAGTCTGATATTGTGAAGGATCCAAGATGCGATATGGCCTTTTGGCTCTTATTTCAACGGTGCCAAAGCCTACGCTTGTAATAAGATCGATGTACTCTTGGAGCGGCAAGGCTCCACTGAGACAAAGCGCTCGCAATCGTTCATCATTTACCAAAGAATCCGGCATTTTTTGCTCAGCAGTCGGATCAGAAAGAATTAATCTTCCCTGTGGTTTGAGCACACGATACATTTCTGACAAAGCCTTTTTTAGATCACTTTTGGTGAAAATGTTAAAAAGACAATTTTGAGCAGCTACATCCACTGAAGAATCTGCAATTGGCAATTGAAGAGCATCACCCTTTCGCAAATCAATAAATTCACTATTAAACCAATTGTTTTGTTCTTCCGCTTCTTTAAGATTTTCAGCACAAGCAGCAATCATTTCGTCCACCACATCAAGACCAATCACAGCGGCTTTTCTTCGGCTGAAATAAGAAAATTGCAAAAGCTCCATTCCCCCTCCAACTCCAACATAAAGAATGGTAGGGTCATTTACCAAATCACGTGGATTTACCGTGCTTCCGCAGCCATAATTCATTTGCAACATTTTGCTCGGTATTTTCAACCCCGGCAATTGCCAAACAGGAGTGGTAGTGCAGCACAAACCTACATCGGGTGTAAGTGCTGCTTCTTTATAAACATCCTTGGTAGTATCAAGATAATTTGACATAATTTTTTTATTAAATATTAAATTTAAGCCACCGCACCACCACAACTTGATCCGGCTCCTGCGGTGCAGCCATAACAGTGTTGATTAATTAGAATCATTCTGCTCTCCAAGGCTTCCGTATTAAATTCACTCACATGTTGAATTTTTGAAGCTACTTTCATTTCGAGCATTTGATTGAAATCGCAATCGTACAAATAACCATCCCAGCCAACAGAAATAGTATTTCTACACATCACTCCTGCTGCGGCTGTCGGGTTAAATGCAACAGCCAATTGTTGCATATAATCGGCGTAGTTTTCACTTACCACCAAGTACTCCAAAAATCGGGAAACAGGCAAATTGGTAATAGCATACAATTGATTGAATTCAATTCCCCATCCTTCTCCCAATTTGGTTTTAAATTCAAATTCAAGGTCAGCCTGGGAGCCCGGCAAAAATGCACCTGATGGATTATAAACAAGATTCAATTGCAACTCAGGGTCTATTCCGTATCCAACAGCATTAAGCATTTTAAGCGCTTCAATGGACTTTTCAAACACCCCCTCACCTCTTTGCGCATCCGTGCGACGTGCAGCAAAATATGGCAATGAAGAAATAACTTCCACTTTATGTTTCTTGAAAAATTCCGGTAGATCATGGTATTTAGGATGCGCAAGAATGATTGTTAAGTTACAACGAACCATAATGTGCATTCCTAATGCACTCAACTCTTCTACAAACCAACGGAATTCAGGATTCATTTCAGGTGCACCACCAGTGAGATCAACCTTGCAGATCTTACTATTTCGCAAGGCATCCAGGCATTGCTGCATGGTTTCTTTGCTCATAATTTCCTTGCGATCAGGACCTGCATCCACATGACAATGCTTGCAAACCTGATTGCACATTTTTCCAACATTTACCTGAAATATTTCAGTGTGCAGTGGACTAAGCGGAAAAAGCCCTGCCGTTTTCAAAGATTTAGCAAATGGCGAGATCCCAATGGATTCGGAATCGCTGAGGATGCGCTTTTGTACATCTACAGACGACAATTCATGTGCTCTATATTTAAGAGATGTTTTCTTCTCCTTAATTTCGCCTGCCATTACATCGAAATTTCCTTCGCCTTGTTCATCATCTGAACACCGTGCACTAGCGCAGAACCTCCTTTAATTGCTGCTGCTACATGAACAGCCTCCATCATTTGCTCTTCATCGGCTCCTTGTTTTAAAGAGTCGGTTGTGTAAGCATGGATGCAATATGGACACTGCAGGGCGTGAGACACAGCCAACGCAATAAGTGACTTTTCACGCACTGATAAAGCTCCAGCTTTAAAAACATCGCCATAATATGAAAAAAACTTATCTGCCAAGGCTTTATTCCACTCAGCAATATTGCCGAATTTATCGAGATCGGCGTCGTTATAATATGATTTAGACATGATAATAAATACAATTTGCCCTCTAGAGTTAGAAGACAATAAGTTGAACAATAATGCGAATTGAATAAACTATTATTAAAATAGTATTGGAGGACCCCTTAGATATCTCGTGTGCAGCGAAAATTCATATAAATTGACATTATATTCACATATAATATCATTTGATTTCTGCAACGTATTTACTAAATACAACAAAACATCATAAGGAGCTTTTCTATCCTTTATTATCTTTTCAACATCTAGTACGCTATGAATTTCAGTAATTTTCTGAAGGATAACAGAATCATTTAACTCCTGTGCTAATGCATCCGCTAGGCCGGCACTTTGCCAAGGTAAATTCAACCATTTTTGCCTATCATAATGCTCTTTAGTAATTGCAATCAAACAAGCGCCACCGCGCTGGGTGCTAACTATGGCGCTACCTCCTCCATTAATAGTTCTGCAGGCATTCTTTATTGCTTTCTCATCTATTTCAGGGGCATCATTGCCTAACAATATCAGCTTTTCAAATCCCTTGCTGAATGCTTTTTCAATAGCATTGCAAAAGCGGAGGGCAAATGTTTCACCTTGCTGACTTCGTTCATCAATTTGTACAAATGGCAATCCTAAATAAAAGCTTTGACATAGAACAAAGCTTTGCATTGATCTGTAATACTCAACGTGCTGATGGAAACCAAAACCTGGGAAAATGGGCTTGCGCACAGCTTCCTTTTCAGGTCTGTATGCAAAATACACTACGGCACATTTATTTCCCAGTCTCATAACATATTAAAAACAGAACCAAGGTAGCAAAGTTCGACTGAGTAGTGGTCACGAAATTATCCCGACTATATAAACCCCGACTGGTTTTATTCAAGCCTTTTCCACACCCTAACATAATCCACTTCCATGGCTTGTGGGAAAATGGTTTCAGCATCCGGCGCTTTTTCTCCACTTTGTATTGCCAAATCGAGAATTATGGCCAAGCCTTCATCCTGTGGGAAAACGTTCTCTTTGATTTTTCGCTTTTTCGATTCCCATGAAGCGCAATCATTCTTTCGTTTGTTCATTCCTTTATACTTCCAAAGCACACGATAGAGCTCACCATCAAGATACCATTGAATGCTGCAGGGGTCCCAAACTAACGTATAAACATGAAAATCCTCAGAAGCGTCAGGGCCCTTCACGCTTTCACCCGACATACGACCGTTGAAATGCGTAGTCATGTGAATTTCACGGGTATTAAGTTCAGGTCGATATTGACCAAATGCACCTTTTGCATTCCAATACTCAAATACATCTAATTCATTGTTTCGTTGTTTGGGCTCGCCATACAACCAGAACGCAGGCCAAAACCCTTTTCCTTTGGGAATTTTACAGCGTATTTCATACCTGCCAAAACCATACAGTTTTTTGCTGTGTATTTCGGATGAAGTGTATTCAAAAGTATTGGCGTAATCCACCATTTTATCTACTTCCCAAATACTGAAAACTCTTTTTTGAGGTGCTGTTTTCCTCGCCCACAATTTGCAGGTACCATTGCTTATTTCGATGTTCTCAGGAAGAAAATAATGAATCTGATTTTTCAATTGCGGATCGCGAGGAACACCTTCAATCACCTTCCATTTGTCGCTATCGAGGTAATTACCATCAAACTGATCTTCTAATTGGAGTAGCCATTTCTCAGTGCTATTCGTGAGAGGATTTACAAGCACTAACACACTGTCCTGCGCCGCTGCTATATTCAGAAAAACTAAACTAGGTAATAGCTTAGTAAGGTTAAGTATTAGCTGCTGAATTCTCCTCATTTCTCCGGTATTTTAATCAAAAATCAAGGCGCAATTTCCAATGCTACATTTAACATATCACTAAACATCGTTTCGCGATCTTTAGCGGTGCTATACTCATGGGTAACAAGGCTATCGCTTACTTGAAGCAATGTGAGCGCACGAATTTTATGCCTTGCAGCTATGGTGTACAATGCGGTAGTTTCCATTTCAATTCCCAAAACCCCATGCTCTGCCCAAATCTTGAAGTGATCGGGGTCAGTGCGATAAAATGTATCGGAACTGAATATGCTGCCAACATGTGTGCGCAAATTCATACTCTTGGCTTTTGAATAGGCATCAAACAACAGTTGAAAATCAGCTGTAGGGGCATAATCCATCCCCTCAAAATGCAAACGGTTTACACTGGAATCTGTACACGCGCTCATGGCAATCACCAGATCACCAATGGCCATTCCGTTTTGTATGCTGCCGCAGGTGCCCAAACGCATTATTGTTTTCGCTCCATAAGCAGTGATTAATTCATGTAAATAAATCGCCGTTGATGGTATTCCCATTCCGGTTCCTTGTATGGAAATCCTTTTCCCTTGAAAAGTGCCTGTAAATCCGTACATACCCCGGATTTCTGTGTAGCAATGAATATTTTCAAGGCTTCTTTCTGCGAAATTTTTTGCACGAAGTGGGTCTCCTGCAATCAAAACCGTTTCTGCAATATCACCTGCATTCGCTCCAATATGTGTACTCATGTAATGCTTTTAAAGTATTTATTTGTCGGAAAGATGATTAAAATATCTGAACCTCCTATCTTTCGAGACTGTAAAATGAAAAAAAATCCCTCCTTAACGAGGGAACAAAAATATGAATAAAGAGAAATTTAAAGAGTCTGAATTGATTCTTAATTCCGATGGAAGTGTTTATCATTTAAAGCTTCGTGGGGAACATGTTGCTGATACTGTTTTACTTGTGGGCGATCAGAACCGCGTGGCCATGATCAGTAAATATTTCGATTCCGTCGAGTTTCAAACTCAAAATCGTGAGTTCATCACCCATACCGGCTACATTGGAAAAACACGACTTACAGTGCTTTCCACTGGAATTGGAACAGATAATATTGATATCGTTGTGAATGAACTTGATGCTGCCATTAATATCGATCCCGATTCTCGCACTAAAAAAGAGGAGCTAAAAAGCTTAAACCTCATCAGAATTGGAACATCCGGGGCGCTGCAAGAAGACATTCCTGTTGGCTCCCCCGTTATTTCATCTTATGGACTTGGCTTTGACGGCTTATTGCATTTTTATAATTACAGCCCCGAAGAAGAAACCAAAGCATTACAACAAGAAATTCTTGACCATTTACAATGGAATCCTCTTCTTAGTCAGCCTTATCTTGTAAAAGCTTCCACTCCATTATTTGAGCAAATTGGTCGTGGCATGTTTGAGGGCATTACTGCTACGGCATCCGGTTTTTATGGGCCTCAAGGACGGCAGCTCCGACTTAAAGCAAGTAGGGAAAATATTAACGAACAACTCAATACTTTCCGCTCCGAAAAACACAGAATTACCAATTTCGAAATGGAAACATCGGCTTTGTTCGGACTCGGCTCCTTGCTCGGCCATCAATGCGCTACTTGTTGCGCCATTGTTGCCAATCGCATGAGAAAAGAATACGCAAAAGATCACCATGCACCAATCGAATCACTGATTAAAACAGTGCTCGAAAGGATCTCTTAAGTTCTCCTTTAAATCGAAATAATTAATGCCCGTATGGAATCCAGATATTCTTAATCTCGGTTGCATGACGCAAAAACTCCGCTCCTGAACCTTGCTTAGCATCGGTCCAATCACGATGTTTTCCATAATTCACCCAAGTACGTTTCATGTTTTCAGATGAAGCGAATTCAATTTTCTGACTTCCTTCTTTAGTGCCGAAATACCAAATTGCATCTACATCATCATGATTTGCCAACACTTCAGCCAAAGCCTCTTTCTTGCCTGAAATCAGATTAACAACACCATCAGGAAGGTCAGACGTTTCGAACAATTGATACAAATCCATTACAGGAACGGGCATCGTTTCTGATGGAATTACAACAACTCGGTTACCCATGGCAATGGCAGGGAGAATCACTGAAATAGCTGATAACAAAGGAAACTCCTCCGGACAAACAATCCCCATTACGCCCACTGCTTCAGGCATCGCAAGCGTCACATTTCCCGAAACGGTATTGTGCACACGTCCATCATATTTATCAGCATGAGCTGCATAAAGATAGATTCGTTCTATGGAAAGCTCTACTTCTACCAAGGCATCTTTAGCTGAACAACCCGCTGAAAGCTCAATGCGGCTTGCAAGTTCCGATTTTCGCTGAGCCATATTCTCAGCCAAATAAAATAATACTTGCGCACGGGCATGTCCGCTCATCAAAGTCCATTTGGAAGCTGCATGGGCTGCTTCAACGGCATTTCTTATGTCTTTTCTATTACCTTCTGCAATATCAGCCATAAACACGTCGTCAGCATCATACACAGGATAACTGTAACCGCTATCAGGACGAGTTTGCTTACCTCCAATGTAGAGTTTTATTGTGCGGTCAATATCTGGAATGCTTTTGCCCTTAGCTGCGGCATTCGATTTTTTCACTTTCACAAAAGAGTATGGAATAGTACTGAATTCCTTTTCAACCTTAGGTTTTACGTATTCATACAAACCCTCTTTTCCACCTTCTCTTCCAAATCCCGACTCGCGATATCCTCCGAAACCAGAAGCGGCATCAAAAACATTACTGCAATTCACCCAAACTGTGCCCGCCTTAAGCTTTGGAGCAATGTCTAGCGCAAGATTGATGTTTTCTGTCCAAACACTCGCTGCTAGTCCATAGCGAGTATTATTTGCTAGGGCCACTGCTTCATTGTGCGTTCTAAAAGTCATGGCAATCAACACAGGACCGAAGATTTCTTCTCTCGCGATGGTATGAGCAGGAGCTACATTGGTAAACAGAGTTGGTGGGTAAAAACAACCGTCATCCGGGCATTTCCACGAAGGCTGCCATAAAGTTGCCCCTTCTTTCACACCAATCTTCACTAGGTTTTCAATGGCCTTGAGCTGAACTGGGGCAACAATTGCACCTATATCAGTGCTTTTATCCAATGAATTACCCACTCTCAATTTCTCCATCCTCGCCCTTATTTTTTCGAAGGTTTTTTCAGCAATTTCTTCCTGAACTAGGAGCCTTGATCCGGCGCAACAAACTTGTCCTTGATTAAACCAAATGGCATCCACCAATCCTTCTACAACGCTGTCTATATCTGCGTCTTCAAAAACAATAAAGGGAGATTTTCCACCAAGTTCAAGGGAGATTTTCTTTCCGGAACCTGCCGTTGCACGTCGAATAATTCGGCCTACTTCTGTTGAACCGGTAAAAGCAATTTTATCTACGTCTGGATGATCAACTATTGCGGCCCCTGTTTTTCCATCGCCTGTTATAATATTTACTACTCCCGCAGGCAAGCCGGCCTGTTCGCATATTTCGGCAAATAGAATGGCGCTAACAGAAGTGAACTCCGCGGGTTTCAGCACTACGGTGTTTCCCATGGCTAAAGCTGGAGCTATTTTCCAAGACAACATCAACAGAGGAAAATTCCAAGGAATAACCTGTCCAATTACGCCTACTTCCTGATAATCAGCAAGTTCCTCAGGCATAAGTTGGGCCCAACCAGCGTGATGATAAAAGTGCCTGGCTACAAGAGGAATATCAATGTCTCTGCTCTCCCGAATTGGCTTGCCATTATCGAGTGATTCAAGCACCGAGAAAAGTCGGGCATGTTTTTGAATCAATCTCGCAATAGCATAGAGGTAACGCGCTCTTGCATGAGGTCCAATTTTAACCCAGCCCGGT
>JBDNHP010000114.1:0-5120 GCA_041688765.1 Flavobacteriales bacterium | reverse complement strand
GTAATGTCTGGGCCGAGACTAAATTCAGGGGTGTAGTAATCGGCTAAATATTCTTCTACACCTTCAACCTCTTCTGGGGTTAATACGGATGAAAATATTAATAATTGCAATAATTCACCATCCCAAACAGTTGATGTAACGCCTCTGTCTCTGTTAAATCGATCTGCCTCTACAATATCGAGGGTTTGCAATGATACTACCTGGTATCCGGAAGGAAGCGGGTTATTGACGCCATCAAAATTCTCAAATTGAAGGCGGGTGCTTCCATTTAAAATATTTGGATCACTGAATGCAGGATTCCATAAATTGCCATTGCCGCCTCGAATAAAATCGAAAGTTGCAGAATGACCTAGTAATCCTTTGAAACCCACAGTTGGACTTTCACTTTCAGCCAATACCCAGAAGATCGTTCGGATGTTGCTAATAGCTGGGAAATCTAAATAATCATTGGCGCCATCGAATTTAACTGAAGATCGCCCGAAGAAATAATCTTCTAGAATTAATGGACGACGATTAGCTATGGATTGGCTTAGATTTCTATTATTTCCGCTTTGGTCATTCCACTGACTTATGGCTCCGGCAACGTTAGCTGTAACGCCAATATCAGCGTTCACCCACAGTTCCAATCCTGGAATACTTGAAGGATCTATTTGCCCGCAAAGCAATTGGCAAAACATCAGAAAAACAGAAACCAGAGCAATCCTCATAAAGTAAATTTCAGAAAAATAAATCAAGTATTTACTTTCTTCATTTCAGCTTACCAAAAGAAGATTGTTTAAATCAGCGATTTTGCTTTCAATTCGGCAGAAAGGGAACATAAATGAACTATTCGTAATATTTCATTACTTTATGTCCACCCTCAATCAGATAGCGGTCTCTTTCAAATAGCTTAATATCAGCCAATACCATCTCCTTCACCAGTTCTTCAAATTCAGTTTTGTGTTTCCATCCGAAAGTTTCAAATGCTTTTTGGGATGAACCTACTAGCAAATCCACCTCAGTTGGTCTGAAGTATTTAGCGTCTATTTGAATCAAAACCTCTGAATTGGCTTTATTGAAGCCATATTCATTTATTCCTTCGCCTTTCCAGCCAAGTTCTATTCCCGCATTTCGAAAAGCTATTTCGCAGAATTCTCGCACGCTATGGGTTTCTCCGGTGCTAAGCACAAAATCATCGGCTGCCTCTAACTGCATCATCATCCACATTCCTTCTACATAATCCTTAGCATGGCCCCAGTCTCTTTGCGCATCTAAATTGCCCAAAAAAAGCTTTTTTTCAAGTCCCAGGCTGATTTTAGCTGCCGCCCTGGTAATCTTGCGAGTAACAAAAGTTTCACCGCGAAGTGGACTTTCATGATTGAATAAGATACCATTACAAGCATACATCCCATAAGCCTCTCTATAGTTCTTGGTGATCCAGAATGCGTATAGTTTAGCAACCCCGTATGGACTTCGCGGATAAAATGGAGTAGTTTCAGTTTGTGGAATTTCCTGAACTTTACCGTAAAGTTCAGATGTAGAAGCCTGATAAAAGCGGGTTTTTTGTTCTAAGCCTAAAATCCTGATAGCTTCAAGTAATCGCAGAGCTCCCGTTGCATCAGCATTTGCTGTATATTCAGGAGTTTCGAACGATACTGCAACATGACTTTGAGCTGCAAGATTGTAAATTTCGTCGAGCATAATTTCTTTCACCAAACGGATCAGGCCTGTGCTATCAGTTAGATCGCCATAATGCAGAAAAAATGGGAGTCCTTCAAAATGTCTATCGTGATAAAGATGATCCACTCGATCGGTGTTAAACAAGGAACTGCGTCGCTTCACGCCATGCACTTCATATCCTTTTTTCAAAAGAAATTCTGCCAGGTATGCGCCGTCCTGACCGGTTATACCAGTAATAAGGGCTTTTTTCATGATTTAACAAAGGTATGAAAAGGGCCGGAGTTGATTTGATTAATATATGTATATGAGGATCAAAGGAATAGCCAAGAATTAAGTCAAACGAATGAAGTTTGTTTTGGAGCTTTGAAGTATGAGTTTTTGTTAAGTCTTATTTTTCTCAAACGTACCCCCCGAATTTTGGCAGCTTTTTTTCCTGAAATAGTCTTACAGCTCTAAGTGATTGAATATTAATTAGATATGGTTTTAACAACAAGACATTAGGAATAAGATAATTGAGCGACTATTCGGAATTTAAATTTTGTCCTGTATATTCACACCTTTGAACCCCACCTGCAATGAGATATTTACTACTAGTTTGCCTGTCGGCGATTTTTCTTCAAACAGGGCTCAATGCCCAAATAACAAGCATTACAATTGAAGTCGATCAGACTTTTTCTGAGCCGCTTCCCGATGCAGATTTGACCGGATACACCGTTTATTCGGTATATGCGAACTTTACCAATTCTCAAGACTTTTTGTCGGCTATTTTTGGAATATTCAATGAGCCTGAAGATATTGTTCTTAGCTTCGATTGTGCTTGTTTTAATTCTGATTTTGCCGGATTAACAGGCGCAGAGAACAATTCCAACTTTTGGCCCATTGCTCCATCCTCAGAATTTGATTCTTACATAACCATTGGACAGGAATCATCGCAAGATCCGGGTCAGACGCAATTCATTTCATCGCAACCACCTACTGCCGTGGCGGTTAATTCTTTCGAAAATGATTGTCTAATGAATGTGGATGATGGTGCATTCTTTACAACCTTTCCTCAACCAAATGGATTCGCTGGTGCTGATCTCAAAATAAAAATAGCTCAATTTACCACCTGTGGCAATTTCTGTTTTTCATTCGGAGTGCAAATGTTTATAAATGGCAATCAGTTTGATGAAGATAGAAGTATGTGGAGTGTGTGCTCTGATTTGTGTGCTATAAATCCTGTAGATGATTCTATTTCTATTTTACAGGATTTTAGTTGCAATGGCGATCAAGCTATCATTGGACTTGGTGCCGGCGGAAACGGTACAATAACCTATGAACTTTATGATGACAATGGTGGATTTCCGGTTCTTATTGATACGCAAGAGGATAATTCTGAATTTACCGTAAATGATAGCGGAGAGTATTTTGCGGTTCTCACTGATATCGCTGGTTGTACCAGCACTACTCCTATTATATCTCTTGATGAGCCAGCGCCTTTTGAAGTTGAGGTCACATCATTCGTAGATTTACTTTGTGTAAATGATCAAAATGCTGAAGTCTGTATCTTAGCTTCAGGCGGCACTGGGCCATACCTGATAACCGCAGAATTGCCAGATAATACAAGTATTAACCTTAGCAACCCCGGATGCGTTTCCAATTTGGCTTGCGATGGCAACAATAACATTGTGCTCTTTAATGCCATGGATAGTGAGGGCTGCATAGCCCAAGTGCAACAGACTATTTCTTGCCCATCAGCTATACAAATAGAAATGATTCCATCTGATCTTCCTTGTAATGGAATTAGTGAGGGTGAACTGCAAATTCAAGTTACAGGGGGAACAGGACCTTATGACGCATCGGTTACTGGACCTGGTCTCAATGAAGAACTTAACGATTTCAATTTCTCTATTGGTTTTGATGGATTAGGTACCGGGACTTTTAATGTTGAAGTTACAGATGATAACGGCTGTATTGCTTCGGCATCAGCTCCACTTGATGAGCCTACCGCTATAAATATTACTTCCTCTGCCGAAAATTTGGATTGTAGTGATAGCTGCAATGGAACTGCTGTTATTAGTGCTACAGGAGGAACCGCTCCTTATACAACCACCATACTCCAAAATAATGTGCCCGTGAGTGATGGCAACCTATGCGCAGGAGATTATCTGGTTGAAATTACAGATGGTAATGATTGTGTAGCAACTGAAATCCTTAGTGTTGATGCACCTGATGCCATAGTAGCTAACACATTGCCCGCAGATTCTATATGTATTGTGGATTGTACCGGAGTTTTATGTGCCGCAGTGCTTTCAGGTGGAACAGGCGATTTTGAATACAGCATTCCAAATCAGGCAGGGCCTCAGTCAGACCCTTGTTTTGGAGATCTTTGTGTAGATAATTACACTATTATTATTGAGGACGAAAATGGTTGTTCTGTTTCTGTAAACGGCTTTATCCCTGAAGTAACTGATATAAATCACCCTCTTTATGTGATATGCAATCCTCTACTTATTTTCCCAAACGTCTTTAGCCCAAATGGTGATTATATCAATGAGTTCTTCTTTATTGACGGTTTGGATGCGTATCCGAATTCTTCAATTCAAATTTTTAATCGCTGGGGAAATATAGTTTTTGAAAGCGATAATTATAAAAATAACTGGGATGCTAAAGACGCAACTGAAGGCACCTATTTTTTTACCTTCAAAGCTCAAAGGTACGGCGAAGAGAAAGGAACTATTACCATTTTGAGATAGGTTCTACACGCTGCATTTTTATCGTTTAATTAAAATATTAAGAAGAGGTTAATTTGTTAACCTCTTCTTTTTGCTCTATGCATAATCGATTATATTTATAACCTAATTGTCTATCTTAGATTCTAATACCTTAATCCTAAACCAATGAGAAATTTTTCCTTTCTAACTATTCTGTTGCTAGTCATTGTATTCGCACAAAATGTTTTTTCTCAAGCTGGCTGCATAGATGGAAATGCTTGCAATTTTGACCCAAATGCCGTTCAAAACGATGGCTCCTGTGTCTATTTTATAGATTGTGCCGGAATTTGCGGAGGTCCGTTTGTTGAAGATGCTTGCGGAAATTGCTATGATCCCAACCTTCCTAATCAAAATGAAACAATCCAATTCAATTATACGGCTGGAGTTCAAACATGGACAGTTCCCGCAGGTGTAAATGCAGTTAATATTGAGTGCTACGGCGCACAAGGTGGTGCTAATGGACTTGGATTTGCCGGAGGATTAGGTGGACAAGCTATAGGTGAACTTTCGGTAAATCCGGGTGATGTTTTGTATATCTATGCTGGAGGAAGCGGTGTTTCTGGTGGATGGAATGGTGGCGGTATTTGTCAAGGCCCTTGGGCTGGTGGCAAGGGTGGTGGTGCCAGTGATATCCGATTGAATGGTCAAAATTTATCCGATCGTGTAATTGTTGCTGGCGGCGGTGGCGGAAACGCAGGTTACAGCAAT
>JBDNHP010000113.1:0-3866 GCA_041688765.1 Flavobacteriales bacterium | reverse complement strand
CAATTACTTGTTTTATTAAAAGCATATCCTCTTCCCGCACATTCCTAATGGCCGGATAAAGAGGTTCATGATCACTCAAGCTTTGAATTTTAAGAATTGATTTCAAATTTATATCTAAACTGGGCTTGGATTTCACCACAATTGTATTAGACATCATTCCACCCAATCTTTGATTATTTCTGGAAGTATTGATCATTATTGCAGCAATTGATCCAAGCGTAAACCAAATATCAATCATTCTGAAACTCCATCTCAGCAGGTGGTCTATAAACATAGCCTGATCACCATCTAATCTAATCACTTTAATTTTCAGCACCATTTTGCCTGGTGTTTGGCCATTTGCCAGCACTTCCCAAGCAAGTGAATAAAGGAAGAAAACCGGCAAAATAACCACCATCAATGCCACTTCTATACCCGATTGAGTTTGTGCTATAAGGCCAATCATGGATGATAGAATCAGAATGGTGATCCACAAAATGAATTGATCGAGCAAAAAAGCAATGATCCTATCCCTTAGGCCTGCAAGCTCATAAGAAATAGTTACATTTTGAGTTGTCTGTATATCGATAGATGCCAAAGTCTTTTCTTATTTTCGCTAAACTCACAAAAATAAGCTTTCAAGGAGAATGCGGGAAACCGAATTTATAAAACAAAATAAAGATAAATGGCAAGAGTTTGAAAAAACACTTTTGTCATCCAAATCAGACCCTGAAGCACTGGCAAGGGTTTTTGTGGAAACAACTGACGATTTATCTTATGCCCGCACGCACTATCGCAATCGATCGGTGAGAGTTTATCTCAACAGTCTATCTCAAAGAATTTATCAACTTATATATAAAAATCGCAGAGGAACTAAAAATTTTGGATTCTGGACCTATGAAATGCCGCTTTCTATGTATCGGTCCATGCCTGAACTCATTTTAGCTTTTATCGTTTTCGGTCTTGCTATTTTCATTGGCGTTTTTTCATCCCAATATCATCAGGATTTCTTGGCGATTATTGTTGGAGACGAATATGTTCAAATGACCGAAAGCAACATCGAAAGCGGCGACCCGATGGGCGTTTATAAAAGCATGGATCAACTTCCAATGTTTTTGATGATTGCCTGGAATAATCTTCGCGTTTCCTATTTAGTATTTGTGCTGGGCGTTTTCTTCTCTGTGGGAACAATAATGGCCTTAATTCACAACGGAGTAATGGTTGGCGCATTTGTTTACTTCTTCTTCGAACGCGGATTTGGCACTGAATCTACCATTACTATAATGATGCACGGTACCATTGAACTTTCATGCATTGTATTGGCCGGCACTGCGGGCATTGCCCTTGGAAAGGGGCTTGTAATTCCCGGAACTTATACCCGAATGCAAGCTTTTCTTATGTCAAGTCGAAAGGCCATTATTATGATGCTCGGAATCACTCCTTTTATAGTTTTGGCGGCACTAATAGAAGGTTTTGTAACACGTATGACTGATGTGCACAATTTCATTCGCGTCGGAATTATTTTGGCCTCCTTTTTCATGATGGTTTGGTATTTTGTTATTCTGCCAATACGTCTTTTCAGAAAGAAACAACCGGAATTATTGACCGGTGAAAAGGAAGTGCGCACTATTAACGAGCACGTTGTTGAATTTTACACTTTGAAAAGTGGTGGACAACTACTTGCAGAAAGCTTTTCGTTTCTACGGAATCATATTAAATCAGCTCTTAGGATGAGCATCATTGGTGGCGTTTTAGCATGTATTATTTTTGGCGCTCATAATGCATTCCATTATTCAGAAATTGAAAGTGATTTTTTTATTCAATACTATAATGTTATTGAACAGATTATCAATTACTTCTGGTGGATTGATGATGTGGATACTTTTTTGAATTATGATCTATACCCCGGAATGTTAGTTTTTAATACCCTGATATTTAGTTTGATATTCTTAAGCACGGCTTATCGTCTCAGGCAGAAATGGGAAAATTATAGCTTTCTTAAGTATTTGAATTTGCATTGGTGGAAGGTTCTGATTCTTATGACTGCCATTAATATCACTATGCTAAGTATTCCAATACTGGCTTTTGTAATCGTATTTTTTGTGTTGTTTCCGATTGCTTTTATGGTTATGGGGAATATTATATCAGGCAATTCTTCTCTTGCAAAAGAAGCTTGGAAACATCAGTTTCTTTCCATTTTTGGAGGAATGTTTGTCATGTTGCTTTTGCAATTTATGATGATGGTATTAGTAAACACCCCAATTAGCTTCCTGATATTTGATTTTCTATTGCAAAATCTTGAGTCATCAGGGAGAATTGCATCCGAAGCTCCATTCTTACTTTATACTTTGCTATGCATGGTAGCAATCTATTTATTGAGTTTTCTCAATTTCTATATGCTCGGCCTCATGTTTGGCTCATCAGTGGAGGCATCTAATGCACAAAGCCTCAGACGCCGAGTAAGTATGATCAGAAAAAAAACCAACGCTTATGGAATTGAAAGGGAATAAATACTTTGTGCTTTTCTTGGCGTTTTTCCTGGCGTTGGCTTCTCATGTGGCATACACGCAGGGATTGAATGAGTCCGACTGGGATGAATTAAAAAAAGAACTCGAATTCAAGGACCCTGAACAGAAGCAAAGCAATCAGACTGAAACTAAAGAGCTTCCTGAAGCCGGAGGTTCTTTTAACTGGGGACCCACAGTAAATATCGTGGTGATTTGCATTGTGGCTCTTGTTATCATTTTTGTGATTCTGAGACTTCTTGGACTGAAGTCTTTGAATAATAAAGTGAAATCAACAAACGCTCATTTTAAAATATCAAACATTGAAGATGATATAGAACTCAAAGATTTATTACCACTACATGAACAACTTATTGCAAGTGGCGATTACAAAGGAGCTGTTAGAGTATTATATCTGCAATCCATCAAACATTTGAACGATGCCGGGGCCATTGAATGGAAAAAAGATAAAACCAACGCCGACTATCTTCGAGAAATGCGCAAACAATCGTCGTTTGGCCTGTTTAAACTCCTAACACACACCTACGAATTGGTATGGTACGGGGAATTTCCGGTGACTGAAAAAGCCTATCAAACAGTCAAACAACAATTCGAAACCCTTTCATCTTTCAAACTAAATGGCTGAATCTTCCGGAAAAAACAACTGGATTTATTTAAGCCTGGGAGTAATTGCCACGGTTGGATTGCTCATTTTTGCTTTTAAATCCAAGAACGTTGACTGGCGAAACACCTATTATCCTGAATCAAAACAACCTTATAATACTTGGCTACTTCAACAATTAATGGAGAAAAAATTTGAAGGTAATTTCTATAAAATTCAAGATTGCCTCAATCAAGCATTTGACTTAGATACCATTCCACTCCATGCCGTCTATTTCTTTGTAGGTGAAAAACCATATCTTGATTCTCTGGAAACTCTGCATCTATTAGAATTTGTTGAAGAAGGACGTACTGCATTTCTTTCATCTGAACAATTGGCTGGTCGCTTAAGTGACATGATTTTAGGAAATATTGTGTATAAAGATGCGGAAAAATATGAGGATTATAGCGATAATGACAGTACTTTACTGAATGACGATTTAGAAACTTGGGATAAATTAGTTGATTCAACTTATCAGGACTCATCGTATATCCATGATATGGACTATGAAGATGATTACACCGACCAGTATTATGACTATTACGATGACCCTTCATATTTACTATTTCACTTAGATACTGCAATACAGCTTAGTTTCAAAGAACCTTATGACATTACAAAAATTGCATTTATTAATTATGTATATGAAGATGAAGTACTCAATCGTGAATGGGCCTATTTCCAAGATTCAATCTTAACTCCAGCAGGTATTCCAATAGAAT
>JBDNHP010000112.1:0-4511 GCA_041688765.1 Flavobacteriales bacterium | reverse complement strand
TAAAATAGATCGCTTTGCAGACAAAGACAGGCATCAACTATTTGTGGAACCTGAGGGTTGGCAAACATGCGAAATTTATGTAAATGGTTTCAGCACTAGCCTACCTGAAGATGTTCAGATGATAGCTCTAAAAAAAGTTCCGGGATTCGAAAACGTCAAAATGTTTAGGCCTGGATATGCTATCGAATATGACTACTTTCCACCCACACAGCTCAAACTAAATTTAGAAACCAAAGCAATTTCCGGTCTGTTTTTCGCCGGACAGATTAATGGTACCACAGGATATGAAGAGGCTGCTTGTCAGGGACTCATGGCCGGCATCAATGCAAATAGGTTTATTAAAGAAATTGAGCCTGTAATTCTTCAGCGCTCTGAGGCATACATTGGAGTCCTCATTGACGATTTGGTTTCGAAAGGAACGGATGAACCCTATAGAATGTTTACCTCTAGGGCAGAATACAGAATATTGTTGCGTCAAGATAATGCAGATGAAAGGTTGACTCCATTATCGCATTCTATTGGTTTGGCTGATGACATGCGCTTAAAAAACGTTGAGCAAAAGATTCAAAACACATCTGAGTTTCGAAAAGAATTGGAAGCTTACAGCATAGAGCCGGATCACATAAACCGGTATTTAGAGTCTATTAATTCTAGTCCAATTAAACAGAAAGTTAAAATCAGCACCCTAATCGGAAGACCACAAGTTAACCTTGAAGAACTAAGCTTTGAAGTTTCTGCAATCCATGATTTTTCGAACAAACCCGGTTTTGGTGGCCCAGATTTAATGGAGAGGGCAGAGATTCAAATTAAGTACGAGGGGTATATTTTGAAGGAGCAGGAAATGGCAGATAAACTAAGTAGATACGAACATATTCCTCTGCCTGCGGATTTACCTTATATGAAATTAGGCGGAATGAGTATTGAAGCCAGAATGAAACTGCAAGATCAAAAACCAGAGTCAATTGGTCAGGCCTCACGCATAAGCGGAGTTAGTCCGAGTGATTTGAGTGTTTTATTGGTTTACATCGGGCGATAGTTCCACGTGGAACAATTTTGAGGCGATTTAAGGCTCATTACTGCCCTGATCCTCCCCTGTGGTATTACACCCTTAAAATTCTTGGGAAATTAAAAATAGAGAGGGCTCATAACTATCTATTTTTCAACTAATTAGCCCGTTTCAGCTACAATTTAATCTTTACTACCTTTACAGCAACTAAAAACATATTTTTTCATGCAAACGCTAAACGCAACCTCAGTTCAATTTCTTCAAGACCTCAAACTCAAAACAGAAAATAAAGGAGTCAGCACAGGAACAGAATTTTTTGGTTCCGGAGAAATGCTCAGTTCATTTTCTCCTGTTGATGGATCTCTTATAGGAAAAGTGAGCACCGCAACTAAAGCAGATTATGACAAGGTTCTCAAAAGTGCAGAAGATGCTTACCAAGTTTGGAAAAATGTACCCGCCCCAAAAAGAGGTGAAATAGTTCGTCAAATTGGTGATCGCCTTCGTGAATATAAAGAGCCCTTAGGTCAACTCGTTTCCTATGAAATGGGCAAATCGCTGCAAGAAGGATTGGGTGAAGTTCAGGAAATGATAGATATCTGCGACTTTGCCGTGGGCTTAAGCCGTCAGCTGTATGGTCTCACCATGCACTCTGAGCGTCCTTTGCACCGCATGTATGAACAGTGGCATCCCATTGGCACTGTTGGAATTATTACCGCTTTCAATTTCCCGGTAGCCGTATGGGCATGGAATGCTGCATTAGCTTGGATTTGCGGAGATGTTTGTGTCTGGAAACCATCCGAAAAAACGCCACTTTGCTCTATTGCTTGCCAAAACATAGCTATCGAAGTTTTAAATGAAAATGATCTTCCTGAAGGAATTAGCTGTATCGTAAATGGAGATTACAAAGTGGGACAATATATGACAACCGATCCCCGCGTTTCGCTTATTTCTGCAACAGGCTCTATCAGAATGGGAAAAATTGTAGCTCAGACTGTCGCAGCAAGATTGGGTAGAAGTTTACTAGAGCTTGGGGGCAACAATGCCATTATTGTAACTGAAAATGCCGATTTGGACATGACCATCATTGGAAGTGTTTTTGGCGCGGTGGGTACATGCGGACAACGCTGCACGAGCACACGTCGATTAATCATCCATGAAAACGTTTATAATGAAGTGAAAGAACGCCTCGTAAAGGCTTACTCTCAATTAAGAATTGGCAATCCACTAGATGCAAATAACCATGTGGGACCTTTAATCGACAAGCCCGCTGTGGAATTATATTTGAGCGCTTTGAAAAAGATTGTTGAGGAAGGCGGTTCATTTGCTGTTGAAGGTGGCGTGCTTAATGGAGAGGGTTACGAAAGTGGATGCTATGTTAAGCCAGCCATTGCTGAAGTTAAAAATGAATTTCACATCGTACAAGAAGAAACATTTGCACCCATTCTGTACATCATGAAATATACTAGCCTAGAAGACGCTATTGCTATGCAAAATGGAGTAGTACAGGGACTTTCGTCAGCAATAATGACTACGAACATGCGCGAAGCTGAGTTATTTCTATCATGCAATGGTTCTGACTGCGGAATTGCGAACGTTAACATTGGGACTTCAGGCGCCGAAATAGGTGGCGCTTTTGGTGGAGAAAAAGAAACAGGTGGCGGAAGAGAATCGGGTTCCGATGCTTGGAAAGCGTATATGAGAAGGCAAACAAATACTATGAATTATTCTACTAAATTGCCATTGGCTCAGGGCATAAAATTCGATATCTAAAAACGTTGCGTATTGAAATCAACTATCCTCTTCACACTGTTTATTGGATTAGTACTAATACAGTCATGCGATAGCTACAATAAGCCTGTTGAACAGGAGATGACTCTGCGCTCGGGATCCTGGAATTTAGATTTTCGTAGGGAAGACGGCCTTATCAATGCCCGAATGAACTTGATGGGTGAGAAGGTTGAAATTATTAACGCTGAAGAAACCATTGAAAGCAAAATTTCATTCTTTAACACGGATAGTTTCGAAATCCTGATTCCGGTTTTTGGAACAAGGCTTCAAGGAAAAATACTAGCTGATTCTATTATGGAAGGCTTTTGGATTCCCCCGGGAAGAGCAGATTCTTTAGGTTTATCATTCCGGGCTACATTTCGATCTGAAAATACGTTCCAACAAACTCAAACTAGCCGGGATACCCTTGTTTATGCCGTTAGTTTTAGTAAGGGCACAAGGGATGAATACCTCGGCGTAGCCCTGTTTCGTGAGCAAGGCCAAATGATTTGTGGCACATTTTTGACCGAAACGGGTGATTACCGCTTTTTACATGGGGAGCGCAATGATGATTCTCTTTGGTTGAGCTGCTTTGACGGTTCGCATCTATTCCTTTTCAATGGATATTATCATGGTACCGATAGTATTTCGGGGACTTTTAAAAGTGGCAAAAACTGGAAAGAACCTTGGGCTGCAAAACTCAATAAAAAGGCCCGCTTATCCCATCCCGACTCACTCACTTTATTTACGGATAATCCAGACTCTCCGCTTGAATTTCAAGCTATCACCAAGGAGGGAAAGCCAGTAAAGTTTGGAAAAGATAATTGGGAAGACCATGTTACCATCGTTCAGATTTACGGCAGTTGGTGTCCTAATTGTATGGATGAATCGAGGTATTATGCAGAGCTTCATCAGAAGTTTGCGGAACGTGGAGTTCAGATTATTCCAGTTGCATTTGAAAGGTATCCCGAATTAAAAGACAAAGTAACTGCTCTGAATAAATTTGAAGACGCAACCGGTTTAACTGTCGAGAGCTATATTGGTGGAAACGCCAATAAGGGAGAGGCCTCCCTAGTTTTTAATCAGTTGAGTAAAGTGATATCATTCCCCACTTCCATTATCATCGATAAAAAGGGCAGAGTTCGCAAGGTACACACTGGGTTCTATGGCCCCGGTACAGGGAAGTACTATGACCGGTATACTGGCGCTATGGATAGTTTTATCGAGGCTTTAATTAATGAATAGAGCTTCCTTCAAAACGGAACGAACTATAAGACTAATACCTAAAAAGTAAAGCCATGCGCACGCAGAATAATCTAAAGGTTTTTACCCGCACAAAACATAACACAATGAAAAACGCCTTTTTTTCTTTCGTTATTTGTATGCTATCACTTAGTTTATACGCTCAAAATGCGAATGACTTTTTTGACAGAGGTATTTCCAAAGACAATCTCGAAGACTACAGAGGAGCAATAGCGGATTTTAATGCAGCCATAGAGATTAATCCGGAATTTGCAGAGGCTTATAATAACAGAGGCATTACCAAAGCCAATCTCGGAGACTACAGAGCAGCAATAGCTGATTATAATGCAGCCATAGAGATTAACCCGAAATATGCAGATGCTTATAATAACAGGGGCCTTTCCAAAGACAAGCTCGGAGACTACAGAGGAGCAATAGCTGATTATAATGCAGCCATAGAGATTAACCCGAAATATGCAGATGCTTATAATAACAG